>JAVEEH010000112.1 GCA_030840545.1 Frankiaceae bacterium
GGCTGCGACCGTGATGCTCGACACCGACGTGACCGTGCACCGCGCCGACTTTCGGCTGCACGCAGCCGTCCGCGCCGGCGCCGGCGACGTGATCGCGATCGTCGGGCCCAACGGTTCGGGCAAGTCGACGTTGCTCCGCGCCCTCGCCGGCCTGAGCCGTGCGTCCGGGCATCTCATGATCGACGGATACGATGTCACGGCGGCACCGGCCCAGCGCCGAGCGGTCGGCTGGGTCCCGCAGGACGGCGCACTGTTCCCGCATCTGTCCGCGCTCGACAACGTCGCGTTCGGCATCCCTGGCAACGGCCGCGGCGACGCGCGTCGCCAGGCGCGGCGCTGGCTCGACGACGTGGGCCTCGGCGAGCTGGCCGGCCGCCGCCCGGCTCAGCTCTCGGGTGGTCAGGCGCAGAAGGTCGCGCTGGCGCGGGCACTGGCCCGACGTCCGCGACTGCTGCTGCTCGACGAACCGCTGGCCGCTCTCGACGTGGCCGCTCGGACCGACGTACGCCGGACGTTGCGCCGCCACCTGGCTGCCTTCGACGGCGTCACGCTGCTGGTCACGCACGATCCGGTCGACGCCGCCACGCTTGCCCACCGCGTGATCGCGCTCGAGGGCGGCAGCGTCGTCCAGGACGCGGCGCCCGAGGAGGTGGCGCGCGCCCCGCGCACCCCGTGGCTGGCCGAGCTGATGGGCGCCAACGCGTTCCCGGGCCGGATCCGCGGGGCGACGATCGAGCTCGCGGGCGGTGGCAGCATCGCGCTGGCAGAGCCGGCCGGATCGGAGGGAGCGGAGGCCTTGGCCGTCGTCGCGGCCCACGCCGTCACGTTGCACCTGGACGAGCCGCAGGGCAGCGCGCGCAACAGCTGGCCCGTCGTCATCCGCGAGCTTTCGGCCACTGGGTCGCGGATGCGGGTCAGCTGCGCCGGCGCCCCGCCGGTGATTGCGGAGGTGACCACCTCGGCCGTTGTCCAGCTGAGCCTGCGCGAAGGGGCCGCGGCGTGGGCGAGCGTCAAAGCCACCGAGGTCACGGTGGTTCTGCTCTAGGCCGCATCTGGCTACGATCGCCGCATGTCCGACACCAGTCTCCCGGGAGTGCTGCGCGTCGGCGGCGAGCAACCCGACCGCAACCTCGCCCTCGAGCTCGTCCGGGTCACCGAAGCCGCGGCGATGGCAGCGGGGCGCTGGGTGGGTCGTGGCGACAAGCACGGCGCGGATGCAGCAGCCGTCAACGCGATGCGGCAGCTCGTGTCCACCGTGTCGATGAAGGGCGTCGTCGTCATCGGCGAGGGCGAGAAAGACGAAGCCCCGATGCTCTACAACGGCGAAGAGGTCGGCGACGGCGACGGACCCGACTGTGACGTCGCGGTGGACCCGGTCGACGGAACAACGCTGACTGCGAAGGGCATGAACAACGCGATCGCCGTGATGGCGGTCGCCGACCGCGGGTCGATGTATGACCCGTCAGCCGTGTTCTACATGGACAAGCTCGTCACCGGACCCGACGCGGCCGACTACGTCGACATCGAGGCGCCTGTCGACCACAACATCCAGGCTGTCGCGAAGGCGAAGCACTGCTCGGCCGAGGACGTCACCGTCGTGGTGCTCGACCGGCCGCGGCACGACCAGCTCGTGCAGCAGATCCGCGACGCGGGCGCGCGCATCAAGTTCATCACCGACGGTGACGTGGCCGGGGCCATCATGGCGACCCGCGAAGGCACCGGCGTCGATCTGCTGCTGGGCATCGGAGGCACGCCCGAAGGGATCATCGCCGCCTGCGCGGTCAAGTGCCTCGGCGGCGTGATCCTCGGCAAGCTGTGGCCCAAGGACGACGCCGAACGCGCCCGCGCGGAGGACGCCGGCCATGACCTCACGCGGGTGCTGGGCACTGAGGACCTCGTCAACAGTGACAACGTGTTTTTCGTCGCGACCGGCGTGACCGACGGCGAGTTGCTCGACGGAGTGCGCTACAAGGCCGGGGGGGCGACGACGCACTCGCTCGTCATGCGGTCGAAGTCGGGCACGATCCGCAACATCTACAGCGACCACCGGCTGTCGAAGCTGCGGGCATATTCGTCCATCGACTTCGACAAGCACGGCTGATCGAGCGATCGCGATGGTGCAGCTGTCGTCGTACCGCGTCCGGGCTCGCAACCTCGCACCGGACTCCGACAACAAGATCCACGATGACGACGTGGCGCAGCAGTTCGGCTTCAGCGGTGCGTTGGTGCCCGGGGTCGAGCTGTTCGCCTACCTCAGCCATCCCCTCGTCGAGGCGTGGGGCACCGGCTTCTTCGACGGTGGCCGACTCGAGGCGCGCTTCCGGCGACCGGTCTATGACGGGGACGAGCTCGCCGCGGCTGCCGAGCCCGACGACAGCGGCGCGTTCGCCACAACGCTGACCGGACCCGACGGGGTTGTCCGCGCGGTTGGTCGCGCGTGGCCGCCGGACGGTTCGACCATGCCGCGCCGGGACTACCCGTCGATGCCGGTGCCCGCGCAGCTGCTGCCCACCGGCCCGGAGTCCCTGCCGCTGGGCCCACTCGGCAGTGTCGAGGAACCGGTCACCGTCGAACGGCACGACGCATACCTCGACGGCATCGGCGAGACGCTGCCCATCTACCGCGACGTCGGGCTCGTCCACCCAGGCGCGCAGCTACGCATCGTCAACGAGCTGTTGATGCGCAACGTCGCTCTCGGGCCGTGGATCCACACCGCGAGCAGCTGCCGGTTCCTCGCCGTACCGAAGCTCGGGTCGATGCTGCGCGCCCACGGCATCGTGACCGAGGTCTTCGAGCGCAACGGCCACCACTACGTGCGCTACGACGCGCTCGTGCTGAGCGACGACCTGCCCGTGATGGAAGCCGACCACACCGCGATCTATCGCCTCGCCAGCACAGCCATCGCGGAATAGGGCCCTTCTAGGGCCCGCATTCCGCGATTCAGCGGGACTGCAGGGCGTCCAGTGCGACCGCCATCGCGATGGCCAGCCGCCGGTCGAGCCCGGGCTCGCTGATCTCCACCCGGTACCGGTCGCGGATGAGCGCGGTCTTGTCCACGGACATCACCGGCTTCTCCGCTGCAACGAAGTCGAAGTGGTACTTGAACGGGAACGGCAAGTTCTCGGCCAGGTCCCACACTCGGCGGAGCACCGCGATGAAGGTGCTGCGCTCGCGGCCTACCGCAGCCAGCAGCTGCCCGTCCGGCATCGGCTGCTCCAGATGCCAGGTCGAGCGCAACAACGACTTCTTGAAGTCCTTGCGGAAGGTGCCGATCGGACTGCCGTCCATCGCGGTCACGTCGTAGGTCGCACCGAGGTCGAGGATCTGCCGTGCCTTGAACCGGAAGAGCGGTGTTGTCTTGGCCTCGTCGGCGAAGAACGTCACCTCCTCGCGGAAGGCGAGCCGCTTCTGCTCGACGAATGCCACCAGCGCGCCGTCTCCGCCATCCGGGCCGGGCAGTGAGATGACGTAGCGGTTGACGAACGCGGTGAGCTTCTGCCGGACGAGCAGGGTGGTCTGCTGCTGCAACGCGTCGAGATCCATATCGCGCAACCTACTGGGTCTCCCACATCTGAACGGCGTCCCCGACGAACTCGTGGACGTAGCCGCAGGAGGCACAGACGAGCCCCAGGGCTGACTTGTTAGCCCACGCCATGTCGAAGAGCTCCATGCCGGTCGTGTTGAGCTTGATCTCTCGGTCCCAGAACTCCGAACCACCGCAGACGAGGCAATGAATCGGCTTGTCCGCGACCGACGCTGTTACCGGCATCGAACGGCTGAACATCCCCATGCCCGGCAGGTTAGCCGTCTGCGCAGCGGATGGGCAGCGCTGACGCATACGCTGGGACCGTGGCTGAGTTCAACTTCACGGAGCTGCTACCGCTGGGCGACGACCCGACGCCGTACCGGCTGTTGACGACCGACGGTGTGAACGTCGTGCAGACGGGCGGCCGGCGGTTCCTCGAGGTCGATCCCGAGGCCCTGCGCCTGCTCACGGACACGGCCATGCGCGACATAGCCCATCTGCTGCGGCCCGGGCACTTGCAGCAGCTTGTGCATATCCTCGACGACCCGGACGCCTCGCCCAACGACCGCTTCGTGGCCCTCGACCTGTTGAAGAACGCAAACATCGCCGCCGGCGGCGTGCTGCCGATGTGCCAGGACACCGGCACGGCGATCGTCATGGGCAAGCGCGGCCGCCACGTGCTCACCGACGGCCGGGACGAGGAGCACATCAGCCGCGGCATCTACGACGCCTACACGACCCTCAACCTGCGCTACTCCCAGCTGGCGCCGCTCACCATGTGGGACGAGCGCAACACCGGATCCAACTTGCCAGCCCAGATCGAGCTCTACGCCACCGACCCGCACGGCCACGCCGACGCCTATGAGCTCCTCTTCATGGCGAAGGGGGGCGGCTCGGCCAACAAGTCCTTCCTCTACCAGCAGACGAAGACCGTGCTCAACGAAAAGCGGATGCTCGACTTCCTCGACGAGAAGGTCCGCTCGCTCGGGACCGCGGCCTGCCCGCCGTATCACCTCGCCGTGGTCATCGGTGGGCCCAGCGCGGAGTTCGCGCTCAAGACCGCGAAGTACGCGAGCGTCCGCTACCTCGACACGCTGCCCACGTCCGGCGATGTCAGCGGCCATGGCTTCCGCGACCTCGAGATGGAGAAGCGTGTCCTCGAGCTGACGCAGACGTTCGGCATCGGCGCGCAGTTCGGTGGCAAGTACTTCTGCCACGACGTCCGCGTCGTGCGCCTGCCCCGGCACGGGGCGTCGTGCCCGATCGCCATCGCCGTGTCCTGCAGCGCCGACCGGCAGGCACTCGGCCGCATCACCGCCGATGGAGTGTTCCTCGAGGTGCTCGAAACCGAGCCGGCGAAGTACCTTCCGGACGTCACCGACGAGCAGCTGTCCGACGACGTCGTGCACATCGACCTGACGCGACCGATGGACGAGATCCGCCGCGAGCTGACCCGCTACCCGGTCAAGACCAGGCTGTCGCTCAACGGGCCGATGGTCGTCGCTCGCGACATCGCCCACGCCAAGATCAAGGAACGGCTCGACGCAGGCGAGCCGATGCCGGCCTACCTCCGCGACCAGGCGGTCTACTACGCCGGCCCCGCCAAGACTCCCGCCGGTTACACCAGCGGATCGTTCGGGCCTACCACCGCCGGCCGGATGGACGCCTACGTCGACCAGTTCCAGGCCGCCGGCGGCTCTCTCGTCATGGTCGCCAAGGGCAACCGATCGGCCGCCGTGACCACGGCGTGCCAGGAGCACGGCGGCTTCTACCTCGGGTCGATCGGTGGTCCCGCGGCCCGCCTCGCCCAGGACTGCATCAAGAAGGTGGAGGTGCTCGAGTACGCCGACCTCGGGATGGAAGCGATCTGGCGCATCGAGGTGGTGGACTTCCCGGCGTTCGTCGTCGTCGACGACAAGGGCAACGACTTCTTCGCCGAGTCCCTGCGGCCGGTGGCAACCGCGATCCCGGTCGGGCCGCCGGCGGACTGAGCCGACCTCCCTCGACCGGCTTGCCCCGGTTGGGCATGATTGCGGGCACCCGCCCAGCCCGGAGGAACCGCATGCGCCGCAGCGTCCTGATCGCCACCACCATCGGCTCGGTCGCGGTGTGCGCCGGTTCCGCGCTCGCGGCGCCCACCGGGTCCCGCTCGGTCGCCATGACCTACACCCTGGCCACTTCCGCTGCGGCTCCGACCGGCACGGTCATGTGCTGTGGGGTCGGCATCGACAACAGCCGGTTCGGCATGGTCTGGGCAGCGACCCATGCCGGCGATCGCACCGTGAGCGTGCGGATCGCCGACCACGAGATCGGGTCTGTCGCCGCGATCGTCGAGGCCACGACCAACAACAGCTGGACGCGGCTCGGCACCATCTGCGGATCGAGCTCGAAGCCCTTCACCCTCGGCCGTCACGTCACCGGCGTACTCGTCCGCCCGGCCTACGGCATCTGCGGCACCTCGGCCTCCGCACCCACCTCCGGCACGGTGACCTTCCGCTTCAACCGCTGACCCTCGCGCCGGACCCGCCTGCCAACAGGCAGGATGAGGTCATGAACGACGAGCCGGAGTTCCGCGTCGAGCACGACTCGATGGGCGAGGTGCGCGTGCCGGCCCACGCGCTGTGGCGGGCGCAGACCCAACGCGCCGTCGAGAACTTCCCGATCAGCGGCGGCACCATCGACCGCGACCTGATTGCCGCACTGGCCTCGATCAAGGGGGCATCGGCCCGCGTCAACGCCGAGCTCGGCGTCATCGACGCCGAGCTGGCAACTGCCATCCACAACGCTGCCGCAGAAGTCGCCCGTGGCGAGCACGACGACCAGTTCCCGATCGACGTGTTCCAGACCGGGTCGGGCACGTCGAGCAACATGAACGCCAACGAGGTGCTCGCCACACTGGCGGAGCGCGCGCTCGGCCGGCCGGTGCACCCGAACGACCACGTCAATGCCTCACAGTCATCCAACGACACGTTTCCCTCGGCGATGCACATCGCTGCCGCCCGGGCCATCGTTCGGGACCTGATCCCGACGCTCCGTCATCTCGAAGCGACGTTGCGCGCCAAGGCCCACGAGTTCGCGGACGTCGTCAAGAGCGGGCGCACCCACCTCATGGACGCGACCCCGGTGACGCTGGGGCAGGAGTTCGGTGGCTATGCGGCGCAGGTCGGGATCGGGGTCGAACGACTGGAGTCGGCGCTGCCTCGGATCGGTGAGCTGCCGCTCGGTGGCACCGCCGTGGGGACGGGAATCAACGCACCGGCCGGCTTCGCTCACCGCGTCGTAGCGCTGCTCGCCGACGACCTGAAGCTCCCGCTCACCGAGGCCCGCAACCATTTCGAGGCCCAAGGTGCCCGCGATGCGCTGGTCGAGGCGAGTGGTCAGCTGCGCACCATCGCCGTCGGCCTCTACAAAGTGGCCAACGACTTGCGTTGGATGTCGAGCGGCCCACGCGCCGGCCTGGGCGAGATCCATCTGCCCGACCTGCAGCCGGGGTCGTCGATCATGCCGGGGAAGGTCAACCCGGTCATCGCCGAGGCAGTGTGCCAGGTGGTGGCCCAGGTGATCGGCAACGACGCGGCGGTGGCGTTCGGAGGCGCCGCCGGCAACCTCGAGCTCAACGTGATGCTGCCGGTCATCGCGCGCAACCTGCTCGAGTCGATCCGCTTGCTGGCCAACGTCTCCCGGGTGCTTGCCGACGAGTGCGTCAGTGGCATCACGGCCGACGTCGAGCGCTGCCGGCAGCTGGCCGAGTCATCCCCGGCGATCGTCACTCCGCTCAACCGCTACATCGGCTATGAGAGCGCCGGCAAGGTCGCGAAGAAGGCGCTCGCCGAGGGCACCACGATCCGGCAGGCCGTCATCGATCTGGGTTTCGTCGCCGACGGAAAGCTGACCGAAGCACAGCTCGATGCCGCACTTGACGTGCTGAGCATGGCCTACCCGCACGGGCGGTGACCGGTCGAGCATCACCGCCCGTGCGAAAGGTCGATCAGTAGTAGCCGTACGACGAGGAGTGCGACAGCGCCGCACACGGGCTGCCGTAAGAGCCGGCGATGTAGGACAGGCCCCAGCTGATCTGGGTGATCGGGTTGGTGCGCCAGTCCGATCCCGCCGACGCCATCTTGCTCGCCGGCAATGCCTGCGGAATGCCGTAGGCACCCGAGCTGCCGTTGCTGGCATAGGTCTGCCAGCCGCTCTCGCGCGACCAGAGACTGTCCAGACACGACCACTCGGACTCGCTCCACCCACGCCGCAACAACATGGCGTGCGCGACCGTCTGCGGCGAGCCGGTCAGGGCGGTGCGGTACGACGTCCGTGAGGCTCGTGCCTGGTGATGGCGCGCCTTGTGGTGGTGGCGTGCCGAGCGCATCGGACGCAGCAGAAAACGGGCGTCGGGCAGAGTTCGGTGCATCACTGCCACCTGCTGCGCCGCGGGGGATGGTGCGTTGTGGTCGGGCCGGGTCTCGGCGCCGTTGGCAATGGTCGGTCCGACCACAGCAGCGGCGGCCATCGTGGCCGTGCCGAGGATGCCAGCAGTTACCCCCCGGATCATGGTCCGGTTCAAGACTTGCCTCTCGTGCTCTCGCGGGCTGCCTCTGTCCAGCAGCCCTCGGGGGCACCCCGCGCTCTCGGATCAGCGACCGTCTCGGTCACCGTCGGACACGCTCACGCCCGGTGGGCGTTCAAGGGGTCGGCGGCAGCTCTGTCCCTGCCGCCAACGCGGTGGTTCCGCGCCGAGCACCAGCGGGGCCAGGTGCGGCCCCGGGGCTCTACGTGCGTTGTGATGTCCTCCCATTCCACCTGCTAACTGCTGCAAGCACCAGTCAGTTACCCCTGGAACGGTGGTGAGGAACCTCACAATCAGCGGGCAAAACGGCCCATCAGGCGACAGCAGTCACAGAAGTTCCCTGCGACAACGCCCGCCGGGCGAGCAGGGCGATCACCAATCCGGCGATGAACCCGTAGACGTGGGCGAGGTAGGCCACCCCGGCGCCGCTGGCCACGGCGGCGCCGCTCGAGTAGACCCACTGGAGCAGGAACCAGCCGCCGAGCACCGCCCAGGCCGGCAGTCGCAGCGGGATGAGCACGATGGCCAGCGGGATCAGGGTCGTCACCCGCGCCCGCGGGAAGATCACCAGATAGGCGCCCAGGACGCCGGCGATGGCGCCGGAGGCACCGACGAGCGACGTGGTCGCGTCCGGGCTGCCGAAGGCGAAGCCATACGCCGCCACGTAACCGCAGAAGATGTAGAACAGCAGGAACTTCAACCGGCCCATCCGGTCCTCGACGTTGTTGCCGAACACCCAGAGGAACAGCATGTTGCCGAGGATGTGCAGCCATCCGCCGTGCAGGAACATCGAGAACAGCACCGAGACGTACGGCGCCTTCTTGTACGACGGTCTGGTCTCGACGCACCCGACGTTGCCCCGGGTGTCGTGTCCGACCTCACCGTCGGGCACGAAGCGCAGCTGGTGGCCGGTCGTCAGCTCACGCGGGATGGCGGCGTACTTGTCGAAGTAGGCCTGCTGCTGGCACACCTGCACCACCGTCTGGCTGCCGCCGATGTGCGACACGACCGGCTCGGTGAAGAACACCAGGAAGTTCAACGCAATGAGCACGTAGGTGACGATCGGCACCCGGCGGACCGGGTTGTCGTCATGGATCGGGATGACCACGGCGAGGAGTCTGCCGTAACCACCGAGAGCTCAGATGCCGAGGTCCTCCAGCATCTCCGTCACCAGGGCGGCAATCGGGGACCGTTCCGAACGGGTCAGTGTCACGTGGGCGAACAACGGATGCCCCTTCAACGCCTCGATCACCGCGGCGACGCCGTCGTGCCGGCCGACTCGGAGGTTGTCGCGCTGCGCCACGTCATGGGTGAGCACGACGCGGGAGTTCTGCCCGACCCGGGACAGCACCGTGAGCAGCACGCCGCGTTCGAGGGACTGCGCCTCGTCGACGATCACGAACGCGTCGTGCAGGCTGCGGCCGCGGATGTGGGTCAGCGGCAGCACCTCGAGCAACTCACGGTCGAGCACCTCGTCGATGACTTGCGCCGACACCAGCGCGCCAAGGGTGTCGAACACCGCCTGACCCCAGGGCGACATCTTCTCGGCCTCGGTGCCGGGGAGGTAGCCCAGATCCTGGCCACCGACTGCATAGAGCGGCCGGAAAACCATCACCTTGCGGTGCTGGCGACGTTCGAGCACGGCTTCCAGCCCGGCGCACAGCGCGAGCGCTGACTTGCCGGTGCCGGCGCGACCGCCCAAGGACACGATGCCGACATCGGGGTCGAGCAGCAGGTCGAGCGCGATGCGCTGCTCGGCGCTGCGACCATGCACGCCGAACGCGTCCCGGTCGCCGCGGACCAGCCGCACGTGCTTGTCGGGCGTGACCCGTCCCAGCGCACTTCCGCGTTCGGACAGCAGCACCAGCCCGGTGTGACAGGGCAGGCCGGCGGCCTCCGAAAGCTCGAGCGTCTCATCGGCGTAGAGCGCGTCGACGTCGGCGCCGGAGACCTCGATCTCGGCCATCCCGGTCCAACCCGACTCGACCTGCTCGGCGAGGTACTCCTGCGCCTGCAGCCCGATGCTCGCCGCCTTGATGCGGAGCGGCATGTCCTTGCTGACCAGCACGACATCGGCGCCCTCGGCGGCAAGGTTGCGCGCGACGGCGAGCAGCCGGGAGTCGTTGTCGCCGAGCCGATAGCCCTGCGGCAGCACCGCCGGATCGGTGTGGTTGAGCTCCACCCGCAGGGTGCCGCCGTCGTCGTTGACCTGGAGCGGCTCGTCGAGCCGGCCATGGGTCAACCGCAGGTCGTCGAGGAGATGGAGCGACTGCCGGGCGAACCAGCCGAGCTCCGGATGGTTGCGCTTCGCCTCGAGCTCGGTGATCACGACGATCGGCAGGACCACCTCGTGCTCGGCAAAACGAGCAATGGCCGCCGGGTCGGCGAGCAGGACGCTGGTGTCGAGGACGAACGTGCGTCGGGCGGGTCTGCGTTTGCGTGAGCGGGTTGTCGTCGTCGGGGGGAAGTCCGTCGGGATAGGGGTCAAGTGCGCCTCCTGAGAGGGGGCGGCCAGGGCTCTGTCCGCCGCATTCGACGGTACGGCGCGGGACGGGGTCCGGCCCGCCGACACGCGCAGACGAACGGATGAGCTATGCGCCGTACCGGCGCTGCCGCTGGGCGTAGGACCGCAGTGCGCGGAGGAAGTCGATCCGGCGGAAGTCGGGCCACAAGGCGTCGCAGAAGTAGTACTCCGAGTGCGCGCTCTGCCACAGCAGGAAGCCGCCCAACCGCTGCTCGCCGCTCGTGCGGATGACGAGGTCCGGGTCCGGCTGCCCCCGGGTGTAGAGGTGCTCGGCGATGTGCTCCGCGTCGAGCAGCGTCGCGACCTCCTCCAGGGAGGCCCCCTTCTCGGCGTGCTCCTGCAGGAGGCCGCGCACCGCATCGGCGATCTCCCGGCGGCCGCCGTAGCCGATCGCGACGTTGACGAGCAGTCCGGGCTTGGCCTGCGTTTGCTCCGCGGCCTCCTTGAGCACGGCGACGGTCGTGTCCGGAAGCAGGTCGAGGGACCCCACCGGGTTGAGCCGCCAAGGCAGCTCGGGTGCGGCGAGGTCACGGACGGTGTCCTCGATGATGCCGAGCAGGGGCACGAGCTCGTCCGGGGAGCGGCTGAGGTTGTCACTCGAGAGCAGCCAGAGCGTTACGACCTCGACATCGACCTCCGCACACCAGCCCAGGAGATCGGTGATGTGGTCGGCGCCGGCTTGGTGACCGTGGCTGACGTCGCGGGCGCCGGCTGCGCGCGCCCACCGCCGGTTGCCGTCGAGGATGACACCCACGTGACGGGGTCGCGGGCCGGCCGGGAGGTTGCGGGCCAGCCGGCGCTCGTAGACGCCGTAGACGAGCTCGCGGATGCCCACGTTCGCAAGAGTAACCGCCGGCTGCCGAACCGAAGCGCGAT
>JAVEEH010000116.1 GCA_030840545.1 Frankiaceae bacterium
GAGCTCGGCGCTCTACTGCGCGACTGATCTTCGCGTTGTTGCGGTTCTGAGCCCTCAACACGCCGTGGTCCAGCGCAACATCGCGAAGATCACGGCGTCGACGAGGTGCCGATACCTCCCTGGCCGCGGGGCGCAGCTGACGCGATGATCAACGGGTGGACTCGAAGCGTCGCGAACCGTCGGTTTGGTGGCAGATGATCAGCGGGATGCGCGCCTACGGCGTGGCGATCACGGTGGTGTGGGCGATGTGCGCCTGCACGGTCTTGTTGGTCCTCGCCGTTTCCGTTGGCGGCTTGTGGCTCCACGTCGGGTTCGGCGCCGGCGCAGCACTCGAGCTGGTGCTGTCTGTGCTCACGCTGCGGTTCCTGAGTCGCGCGAGCGTCCGCGGCCGGTTCGACGTGTAGATGCCGTGATTGCTACGGACCGGTGCGCAAGTACCGCCTGAGGTCGGGGTCCAGGCGAGGCGCCAGGGTCTTTGCGTACGTCGCGGTGATGTGGCTCGCGTCGCGGTAGACGAGCACTCCGCCGATGACGGCGGCACACTTCGGCAGCGGGCAGATCGCGTCGTTGAGGTCGATCAGGTGCACGTCCGGCGTGCCGGCGGCGGCCGCGACCTGCGAGCCGCCTTGCCGGGCGAGCGACGGCGCGCGGGGGAATGCGCATCGAGCGAGCTGCGTCGGGTCGGCCGATGCGCATTCGGCGACATCGAACGGCGGGAACGGCGTGTCGTGGATCTCCACGATCGGGATGCCGTCGGCGAGCAACGGCGTCCAGTCGGCGTGCATGCCGGACACGAGGGCCGCGGTTGTGGCGGGCGTCTCGGGCCGGGTGAGCTGGCTGGTCACCACGAGGTTCGGCCGCTGTCCGGTTGTCAGGGCTTTCACGACGTTGGCGTTCCACAGCGGGCAGGCTGTGTAGGGCACGTTGTTGAACAGGCTTGGCGTCGTCGCGAAGCGGCAGCCGCTCTTGGTGTAGGTGACGAGCTTCCAGTGCTCGTGCGTCGCCACCTCCTGAAGCGCGGGAACCCACTCGGCCGCATGCGAGTCCCCGACGAGGGCGACCTCGACCGGCGAGGTCCGGTCGCCGTACGTGCAGTGGACCGCCGCGGTCTGCTCCGGCGGCGCATGGCAGCCATCGGCGTACACGCTCGGCAGGTCGGCGCGGGCATCGGTGGGGTTCGGCGTGATCGAGGGAACCCGGTTCGTCGGCGCGCCGAGTGGGTTGCCGAACGGATGTCGACCCAGCACTTCGGCGCCCACCGGGCGGTGCGGGCCGGCGGCGTTGTCGATCGCCCCGAGCGGTCCAGTCGCGGCCGCTGCGAGCACCGCGGGTGGACCAGCGGCGTCGATCACCAGCACCCCGCCGAGCAGGGCCGCCACGCTGCACGCCAGGCCGACTCCGAGGGCCAGCGACGGTCGCCGGGTCAGTGGCGGAGCCCGTCGGATGGGATCTTCGATGTAACGGAAGGTCAGCGCGGACAGCGCTACGGCGACGGCGACGACCAGAGCCGAGCCGCCGAACGACAGGTTCCCCCATCGAGACCGGGCCACCACGAGCAGTGGCCAGTGCCACAGGTAGATCGAGTACGACCACTTGCCGACCTGCCGGAGCGGGCGCAGGCCCAGCAGCCGGATCGGGCCGGCTCGGCCCGCGGCGGGCGCGAACCCGATCACCAGCGCCGTTCCGAGGGTGGGGAGCAGCGCGCGGTAGCCGGGATACGGCTCGCTGCTCTGCAGCGCCAGAGTTGCCGTCACGATCGCGGCGAGACCGGCCCAGCACGCGGCCGCGCCGGCCGCACGGCCTACCCGCGACAAGGCGGCGCCCACGATCGCGACACCCCCGCCGAGCGCCAGCTCCCACAGCCGAGTGGTCGTGACGAAGTAGGCCTGGGTGGGAACGGTGCGCGTGAGGTGGATCGACCATGCCAGCGACGGGATGAACACGGCCAGCATTCCGACGAGCAGATAGCGGCGCATGTGCTCGGGTCGCCGTCGCGCCGCCAGCGCGATCACCAGCAGCAGGCAGGGCCAGATCAGGTAGAACTGCTCCTCCACCGCCAGCGACCAGAAGTGCTGGACCGGGCTGTTGGACACGCTGTTGCCCACGAGGTAGTTGACCGACTCGCCGGCGAACCGCCAGTTCACCGAGAAGTACGCCGACGCCACGATGTCACCACCGATCGAGCGCCAGTCGATCTTCGGCAGGAAGGCTAGGGTCAGGATCGCCACCGAAGTGAGGACAACGGCGACCGCGGGCAGGATCCGCCGCGCGCGCCGGGCGTAGAACGAGCGCAACGACAGGGTGTGGCGTCGCTCGATCTCGGCGACGAGCAGGCCGGTGATGAGGAAGCCCGAGATCACGAAGAACACGTCGACCCCGACGAACCCGCCCGGCAGCCACGCGGCACCCGCGTGCCAGAGGACTACGGCGCTCACCGCCAGGGCGCGCAGCCCCTCGATGTCGCCGCGGAAGGCCGAGCGCTTCTCGCCGGAGGGCTGAATCGAGAAGTCTGCGGGCTGGACTGAGCGGTCGCGGTCAAGGCTCAATGTCGGGGCCCTCGGACTCCTCAGGGGTCAAATCTCCCGCACTCTAGTCGCCGCCCGAGCGTCCACCGAGTCTCCGCCCAAACGGCGACCGAGCGGGAGAACGACAGCTCAGCACTCGCCGCGCTAGTCGGGGACGAACAACCTCACTCCGAACTGCGATGTCCGCACGGAGAAACGCTGGTGCCGACGACACGTTGGTAGCACGACGAGACGCATGAATATCGGCGTATTAGCCATCAGTGTCATCGCCTTTGCCCTTGTCGCCTTCGTGGTCGGACTCGCAATCCTGGTCGAGCGGAGGCGGCGGCGATAACTGTCGCATCTTGGGAGAAGGCAAAATGACGACATGACTGACGAGAACTGGCTTGAGTCTCAGCGACGGGTCGAGATCGTGCTTCGCGCCCTGCCGGACACCGATACGACGATCACCGGTGGCAAGCTCGGCAGTTGGTATGTCGTGGCGGAGTACGAGTTCGAGGATCACGCGTCCTTAGTCCGACTGCACGGTACGGGTTCGGTGAAGCAGAGCGGTTGGCGGAGTTTGGGACTCCTGACCTATGCGCACGAAGCTGAGCGACAAGACAACTTCGACTACGAGGAAGACGACGAATAAGCGCAGCGACGAGCTCGGAGTGGCGCCGATTTGGGTGAGGTGAAGACGGTGGTTGCCGTCAGAATGGTGGCGGGTCGTCGGTTTCGGGTGTCTCGCCGGCGACTCCGCTCGGATCGGCGGGTGGTGGTTC
>JAVEEH010000162.1 GCA_030840545.1 Frankiaceae bacterium
CTCGGACTACGCCAACGGCAGCGGGCAGATCCGCGAGGGTCTGGCGCAGACCGGTCAGGCCGGTCACGTGACCCAGCTCGGCGTCGATGTGCCGTCGCTGACCGCCATCCCGCCTGCGACGGACAAGGGCTTCAAGGACTCCGGTCTCAAGGTGACCTTCGACTACACCAACAGCTGGGTCGTGATCGACCTGCCGATCGCCGACGTCGAGAAGTACGGCGGCGCCAAGTTCGACGGCAGCACCCTGACCGCCGTCGACGTGAAGTCCGCGACCGACGCTTACGCCGTCTCCAGCCAGTGGGACAACACGATCAAGGACAACGGCCTGCCGCCGTCCACCGACTCGTGGAACGTCGGCGACAACAACTGCTTCGGGCCGCCCGCGGCGACGCTGTCCAACGTGGGGGCCGCTACGGCGCAGTTCACCGACGCCGCCGCCGCGGCGGCCAAGCTCGTCGACATCGATGGCCGACCGCTCGCCGGCAAGCCGGTGCGGTTCACGGTCGGTGCCGTCACCGTCATCGCCAAGACGGGGGCCGACGGTGTGGCGAAGGCGGCGGTCAAGCCGAAGGGCAAGGCGGGCACCTACGCTCTCGTGACCAGCTTCGCCGGCGACGCGAGTGCCGGCAAGGTGTCGATCAGCACGCCGTTCACCGTCACGGTGGAGCGCACCGCCCTGAAGCTGTCGTCGACGGCGACGCGCAAGCCGACGGTCACGGCGGTGCTCCGCGACAACGACGCTCATGCTGTCGCCGGCCAGCAGCTCACCTGGCTCGTTAACGGCAAGAAGGTCGGCTCGGCAACGACCAACAGCTCCGGCGTCGCGAAGTTCACGCGCGTCAAGAAGGGCCAGAAGGTCAGTGTCGTCTTCGCCGGGGTGAAGGGTGAGTTCGGCGGGACCAAGGCAGTCCGCAAGGTCTGACCAGCGCCCCGTCTAACCTCGGCGCATGCATCCGGACGCGGTTCCCGAGATCTCGGCCGCAGCGGCGGCTGCGCTGCTGGGCGCCGGCGCCGTCCTGGTCGACGTCCGAGAGGACGCCGAGTGGTCGGCGGTCCACGCACCGGACGCCGTGCACGCGCCGATGTCCGCCTTCGCCCAGCACGCCGACCGGCTCCCGACCGACCGTCGACTGGTCTGCATCTGCCACGTCGGGGCGCGGTCGGCCATCGTCGCGGCCGCGCTGCGCCGCGGCGGCTGGGACGCCGTCAACCTCGCCGGTGGGATGGACGCGTGGATCGCGGCGGGTCTGCCCGTCGTGACCGGTGACGCGAGCGGCCTGGCGGGTCCTCAGGCCTGACGCAGCCCGCGCCAGGCCTCGCAGATGAGCGGCAGCGGGAACTCGCCGGCGGGGACGACGTCGCGCACGGCTTCGATCATCACGTGGCGTTCGGACTCGGGCATCAGGATGGTTTGGCTCCGCGAGTGCACGAACGCGACGAGACGCTCGACGTCATAGATCGGGGCGTGCCGGAACAACCGGCGTTCCGGCGCGCTCATGCCGTCGATCCCGGCGTACGGCGCGTCCTGCTCGTTGCGCAGGAAGCTGGCGCGCTCCTCTGCGACGAGGATCATCGCCAGCCGGTCGATCCAGGGCTCGCTGTCGTCGAGCATGTTCCAGAACAGCCCGACCGTGCCGGCGAGCCGCAGCACCCGGCGGATCTCCGCCATCGCCACGGGCACGTCGAACCAGTGGAACGCCTGCCCGACGACGACCGCGTCCACCGATCGGTCGTCCAGCGGAAGTGCCTCGGCCGTGCCGTCGAGCCGTTGCGCGCCTGCCGGGAGGTGGGCGCGCATCTCGGCCAGCGGCTCGACCGCGACCACGTCGAGACCGACCTCGAGCAACCGTTCGGTGAGCCGCCCGGTGCCCGCCGCAAGGTCCAGCACCCGTCGCGCCCCCGCCGGGAGCACCCACTCGATCGCCTCGAGCGGATACGGCGGACGGCCGCGCGCATAGGCATCGGCTTGGCTGCCGAACGACGTACGCCGAACCCCCCAGCCGGGGTCGTCGGGCGGAGGCTGCGTCACGTGGCCCCGGTGCCGGGGCTCATGCCGCTCGGTGCACCGCGTGCCGGGCCCGCTCGACGGCGAGGCACCGGTCCTCGACATACAGCATGCCGGCGTCCGCGGCGATGCGGCGGGCGTCGTCGGAGCTGATGCCGAGCTGCAGCCACAGTGCCTTGGCGCCGACCTCGGCCGCTTGCCAGGCGACGTCGGCGGCTTCGGCCGACGGGCGGAACACATTGACCACATCCACCGGCTCGGGGATGTCGGCGAGCCGCCGGTAGACGACCTCGTCGAGCAGCTGCTCGGCGTGCGGGTTGACCGGGATGATGCGCCAGCCATAAGCCTGCATCGCCGCCGGCACCGAGTGGGCCGCTTTCGTCGGGTCGCTCGACAGGCCGACCACGGTGATGGTGCCGAACTCTTCCAGGATGCGGCGGGTCAGCTCGCTGGTCTCGTCCACGACAGCCCTCCTGCCCGCTCCACGGCTAGGCGAACACGACGGTTCGCTGCCCGTCCGGCAGCACCCGGTGCTCCAGGTGCCAGCGGACGGCGCGGGCCAGCGCGACGCACTCGAGGTCCCGGCCGACAGCGGCCAGCGCTGCCGGGTCGTGCCCGTGGCCGACCCGGGCCACCTCCTGCTCGATGATCGGCCCTTCGTCGAGGTCGGCGGTCACGTAGTGCGCGGTGGCGCCGATGAGCTTCACCCCATGGGCATAGGCCTGCTCGTAGGGCCGGCCGCCGCGGAAGCTGGGCAGGAACGAGTGGTGGATGTTGATGATGCGACCTGGGAGAGCGCCGCAGAATTGCGGCGACAGCACCTGCATATAGCGGGCGAGGACGACCAGGCCGATGTCCAGCGACGCCACCAGATCCAGGACCTTCTGCTCCTGGTCCACCCGCGTCTCGGGTGTCACCGGCAGGTGGTGAAACGGCACGTCGTACGACGACGCGAGTCCGGCCAGGTCAGTGTGGTTGGAGACGACCCCGGCGATGTTGCCGGGGAGGTAGCCGGCCCGCCACCGGTAGAGCAGGTCGTTGAGGCAGTGGCCTTCGCGCGAGGCCATCACCAGCACGCCGGGTCGGTGGCTGCTGTCATGCAGGTCCCATTGCATGCCGAACGGCGCGGCCACCGGCGCGAGCTCGGCCGCGAGGGGGGTCTGCTCGATCGGTGAGTCGAAGTGCACGCGCAGGAAGAAGGTCGACGTCCGCGGACTGCCGTACTGCTGGGAGTCGAGGATGTTGCACTGTCGCTCGGCCAGGAAGCCGGAGACGGCGTGCACGATGCCCGGCCGGTCCGGACACGACAGGGTGAGGACGAGCTCCCTGGTCTGCGGGGATGACACGCCCTCACCCTGTCATGCGGGTGACGCTCAGATCACGCAGTGGCGTCGGCCACGCGCTTGACGGCAGCGATGTCGAACTCGAGCTTGACCTTCTCGCTCACGAGCACGCCGCCCTTGTCGAGCGCGACGTTCCAGGCGAGGTCCCAGTCACGGCGGTTGACGGTCGTCTTGCCCTCGAACCCGGCCCGGAAGTTGCCCCACGGGTCGTTGGAGGTGCCGGTCGACTCGAACTCGACGGCGACCGGGTTGGCCTTGCCGTTGATGGTCAGGTCGCCGATCAGCGTGTAGACGTCGCCGTCGACCTTCTCGACCTTCGTGCTCTTGAAGGTGATCGTGGGGTGCTTCTCCAGGTCGAAGAAGTCCGGGGTGCGCAGATGCGCGTCGCGGTCGGCGTTGCCGGTGTCGACGCTTGAGGCGTCGATCTCGACGGCGGCCCAGCTGTTGGCGGGGTTCTCCTCGTCGAGGTGCACCTC
>JAVEEH010000179.1 GCA_030840545.1 Frankiaceae bacterium
AGGCTCTTGGCGCCCTGTTCGCCCAGGACCCACGCGATCGCGTCGACGACGTTGGACTTGCCCGAGCCGTTGGGCCCCACCACGCAGGTGATGCCGGGCTCGAAGCGCAGCGTCGTCGACGAGGCGAAGGACTTGAAGCCCCGAAGCGTGAGGCTCTTCAGATGCACAGTGGTCTCTTCACATGCACAGGGGTTGCGCTCCGCGACGAGTCAAAGCGGCGGGGGGAAGGCCGGTTGCCAACCTAGCCGACGTACGCCGCAAAGACCGGCCAACCACGCCGACGGTCCGGGGGTCCACCCGGGCAAACGAAAGGGGCGCCCGATGGGCGCCCCTGGGGGTGGTGCGGCCGGCTCAGGTGAGGGCCGGCTCCTGCTCGGCGATCGTGTCCGGCACCGACAGTGAGAGCATGTCGCCGTCCACCAGAAGGCCGTTGTTGAGCGCGGCGTTTGCCGCTTCCAGCCGTGCTACCTCATGCTCGAGATCGCGCACGCGTTCGCGCAAACGACGCATCTCGGACATGACACGCACGTCCGGTCCCACACCTACATGACCGAACAGAGCTTTCGCCATCGTTGGCATCCTCCGCAGTGAGGACAGGACCCGCTTGTCGCGGCGCGCGCCTACTGCCGGGTTAGGGCGGGTGAGCGCGGTGCATCCAGTGTCCGACGCGGACGGCCTCGGGTCAAGAGCCAGATCACGATCGGGTCACGGCTTTGAGCGGGGCACGCTCAGGGTAAATTCGGTCAACGCTCCACAAACCCGGACATGCCTCCGCGCGGGTCGGTCCATCGCGCCGTGACGCCGGCCACCCGACCGGGCGGACCCGGCTCCTGCACGGCCCGCAGGAGCGCCTCGCAGGCCGCCCGGGACCCCTCGGCGACGACCTCGACCCGTCCGTCGTCGAGGTTGCGGGCCCAGCCGGTCAGACCGGCCTCCAGCGCCCGGGCCCGGACCCACCACCGCATGCCCACGCCTTGCACCTGGCCGCGCAACCAGGCGGTGAGCCGCACCTGGGCCCCGCCCTCCTCCGGCGTCACCACCGGGGCTGCCGGGGCGTGCGCTGGCAGCGCGGGCACCGGTAGGACGAGCGGTTCATGAACGCCTCGCGCCGGATGGCGGCGCCACAGCGCGAGCACGGCTCACCCTCCCGGCCATAGACCTCGAGGGACCGGTCGAACCAGCCGCTCTCGCCGTTGACCGCAACGTAGAGCGCGTCGAACGACGTGCCGCCGGCGGCGATGGCGGCCTGCAGCACGTCGATGACCGCGTCGAGCAGTCGTTCCACCTCCTGCCGGCGCAACGTGTCGCTGCCGCGGGCATAGTGCATCCGCGCCCGCCACAGCGCCTCGTCGGCATAGATGTTGCCGATGCCGGAGATCAGCGACTGGTCGAGCAGCGCCCGCTTGATGCCGGTACGACGACGACGAAGCACGGCGTAGAAGCCGCCGCGGTCGAAGTTCGGGTCCATCGGGTCGAGCGCGATGTGCGCGATCGACGCGGGCACGGTGCCGCCCTGCTCGCCTTGCACGGTCTCATCCACCAGCAGACCGCCGAACGTGCGCTGGTCGAGGAAACGCAGCTCCGGCGGG
The DNA here is from genome assembly GCA_030840545.1 of Frankiaceae bacterium. Taxonomy (GTDB): domain Bacteria; phylum Actinomycetota; class Actinomycetes; order JAFAQI01; family JAFAQI01; genus JAFAQI01. Next base: position 1,590 of record JAVEEH010000179.1, read on the forward strand.
CCGTCGGTGAACGAGAACCGGGCCCGAAGGTGGGGCTGGTCGGCAAGCTCCGGCGACACGGCGAGGAACTGCCCGCTCATGCCGAGGTGCGCGACGAGGCAGGACCCGTCATCGAGGGGCAGCCAGAGGTACTTGCCGCGGCGGCAGGCGTCCTCGAAGCGCCGACCGGTCACGCGGGCGACGAAGTCGGCGGGACCGCCGCGGTGTCGGCGTACGGTCCGCGGGCCGAGGACCTCGACGCGGGTCACGAGGCGCCCGACGGCCCACTTCTGCAGCCCTCGCCGGACTGTCTCGACCTCCGGCAGCTCGGGCACGGGCTAGCGATCCGGCTCGAGCTCGGTGTCCGCGTCGTCGGCGGGGGCCTCCCGCTGGGACAGGGCGGTCCACGCCCGCTCGGCGGCTTGCTGCTCCGCCTCCTTCTTGCTGCGGCCGTCGCCCTCACCGACCCGTTCTCCCCCGACGAGAGCTGTCGCGTGGAACGCCTTGGCATGGTCCGGGCCGCTCTCGGTGACGGCATACTCCGGCACGCCCAGCGACCGCCCGGCCGACAGCTCCTGCAGGGACGTCTTCCAGTCGAGCCCGGCGCCGAGGCGGGCCGCGCCGTCGAGCAGGTCGGCGAACAGCCTGAGGACGAGCTCGCGGGTCGGCTCGGTGCCCTTGTCGAGATAGACGGCGCCGATCAGTGCCTCGACTCCGTCAGCCAGGATCGAGGACTTGTCCCGGCCGCCGCTGGCCTCCTCACCCCGGCCGAGCCGCAGGAAACGCCCGACACCGAGGCAGCGTGCGACCTCGGCCAGCGCACGCGAGTTGACCACGGCGGCGCGCAGCTTGGCGAGCTGGCCTTCGGGGAGGTCGGGGTGCCGGCGGAACAGCTCCTCGGTGACCACAAGGCCGAGCACGGAGTCACCGAGGAACTCCAACCGCTCGTTGGTCGGCAGTCCGCCGTTCTCGTAGGCATAGGAGCGGTGAGTCACCGCCCGCTCGACGAGAGACCGGTCGATCTCGAGCCCCAGCGCGTCGACGAGTGTGGCGAGGTCTTCCCCCATGCCGTCGGCGCCCGGCATCAGAGCCGGGCCAGCGCGTAGTCGACGGCCTCGCCGACGGTGACCAGGGCTTCGAGGTCGGCGTCCGGGATGCGGAACGGGGCAGGTGCGAACGGCGCAAGCCGCTCCTCGACGATCTCGGCGAGCTCCACCAGCGCCAGCGAGTCGGCCTTCAGGTCACCGAACGCGGTGGCCCTGTCGATGCCGGCCGGATCCACCTCGAGCACCGTCGCGACGGCAGCACGGACGACGCCGAGGACGTCCTCGGCGGACGGGCGGTCCGTGCGGCTGAGCACGGACTCAGACGTTGACGACCTGGCGGTCGTTGTAGGTGCCGCAGACCGTGCAGGCCACGTGCGGCAGCTTGGGCTGGCGGCATCGCTGGCAGGAGACGAGAGAAGGTGCGGTCGCCTTCCACTGGGATCGGCGCGAGCGCGTGTTGCTACGCGACATCCGACGCTTCGGAACGGCCACGGGTCAGCTCCCAATCTCTGGCGGTGCGAGTGGCTCGGATGCCGAGCCATTGGTCGGGCGAAGGGCTGCAAGAGCGGCCCAGCGTGGGTCGCTCTCGTCGTGCGCGTGCTCAGGTCCGATCTCGGCGAGCGGTTCACCGCAGAGGCTGCACAGGCCCGGGCACGCGTCGTCACACACCGGGCTGAACGGCAGTCCCAGCACCACAGCATCGCGCACGAGCGGCTCGAGGTCGATGAAGTCGCCGTCGAGTGCGAACGCATCCTCGTCGGCGTCACTGAGGTCGTAGGCGAAGAGCTCCTGGACCTCGACCTCCAGCACGTCGCGGAGGGGCTCAAGGCATCGCCCGCACTCGGCGTCGACCGAGACCCGGACCGTGCCGGAGACCAGGACGCCGTCGACGACGGACTCCAGTCGCAGCTCGAGCGCGACGTCGGAGCCCGCGGGCACCCGGACGAGATCCAGCGCCCAGCCATCCGGCGCGGGGACGGTCCGCTGGACACGCCGCATCGACCCGGGGCGCCGGCCCAGCTCGCGCGTGTCGAGCACGAGAGGGGCGCGCGGGTCGAGCCTGGTGGCGCTGCGCGAGGAGGACATGGTTGCGGTCTCGGTCGAGTTCCTGTCAGTGCGGTGGGGCGGCACCGGAGGCGGGCCGACCAACCATTCTAGACCGGACTTACTCGGGCAGTGGTGCCTCGTCGGCGAGCTCGGGGCCGGCGAGACTGTCGAGCTCGTGACGGCCGCTGATCTTCGCGCGCCCCTTCTCGACCGCCTTCAAGGTCTTGGTGAGCACGATCTCGAAGTTGGCGAGCTTGCTGTCGACGTAGTCGTCGATCTCGATCCGCATGCGCTCGGCGTCCGCCTGCGCGGCTCCCAGCGTCCGCTCGGCCTCCCGGGTGGCCTCGCGGGCCACCTCGGTGCGACCGACGAGCCGGGCCCGCTCGGCCCGGGCATCCTCGATGATGCGCTCGGCCTCGGCATGCCCCTCGGCCACCACGGCGCCCTTGTCGTCGATGACTCGCTGCGCGTCCGCGAGCTCGCTCGGCAGCAGGGCGCGCAGCTCGTCGAGCTGGGCGAGCACCTCGGCCCGGTTGACCACGCAGGACGCCGACATCGGCATCGCGCGAGCATTCGTGATGACCGCCGTCAGCTCGTCGAGCTTGGCGTGGACGTCCACTCTGGGCCTTTCCCGTTGGGTGCTGCACGGCGCCGGCGGGACTCAGCCGCCCAGCTTCTCCCGGAGCCGTTGCAGCACCGGGTCGGGCACCAGGCCGGACACGTCCCCGCCGAAGGTCGCCACCTCTTTGACGAGGCTCGACGACAAGAAACTGTAGAGCGGACTGGTCGGCATGAACAAAGTCTCGACGTCGGCGAGCCCGTTGTTCATCTGCGCCATCTTGAGCTCGTAGTCGAAGTCACTGACGGCGCGCAGCCCCTTGGCGATGACCTGAATCCCGTGGTCCCGGCAGAAGTCGACGATGAGCCCGTGGAAGGAGTCGACCGTCACGTTGGGGTAGGCGGCGGTGCACTCGACGAGCAGGTCGACCCGCTCGTCGACGGTGAACAGGCTGCTCTTGGTCTTGTTGATGAGCACCGCCACGACGACCTCGTCGTAGAGCCTCGCCGCCCGCCCGATGATGTCGAGATGGCCGTTGGTCACGGGGTCGAACGAGCCGGGGCAGACAGCGCGCCGCGTCGTCATGATCGGCGACCGTACCAAAGCGTGCTGTCGCCATAGCGCCTCGACCGGTGCGCCACCAGACCGGCCGGCCACGTGACTGCGCCCGACCGGGTGGCGCGCTCGACGACGACCGTGCCGGTCGGGGCGAGCCAGCCGTCGCCGCCCAGGACGGCGAGGACACCGTCGACCGGATCGGCGTAGGGGGGGTCGAGAAAGCAGATGTCGTACGCCGACGGGGGTGGTGTCGTGAGGAAGCGATCGACCGGCTCGGCTCGGACGTCCACGCCCCGCAGACCCAGTGTCTCGACGTTGGCCCGTAACGTCGCGATGGCACCCGGGTCACGTTCGACGAGCACGACCGAGGATGCGCCACGGCTGGCGGCCTCCAACCCGATCGCGCCCGAACCGGCGTAGAGGTCGAGGAACCGCAGGCCCGTGAGTGAGCCGTGCAGCGCCTCCAGCGCCGAGAACAACCCCTCGCGGGTCCTTTCGGACGTCGGGCGGGTGTCCCGGCCGCGGGGCACGGACAGCCGCCGGCCGCCGGCGCTGCCCCCGACGATCCGCGTCATGCCTTCTCGAGGTAGTCGGCCCGGTCCGTGTCGACGAGCTCACGGACGGCCTGCACCAGCCCGTCGTAGGACGACAGGGTCGGGTCCAGGTCGACGAGTGCGGTGGCCTCCTCGCGAGCGGCGACGATGATGTCCTCGTCGCGGAGCAACCGCAGCAACCGCAAACTCGACCGTCGGCCCGACTGCACAGCTCCGAGCACATCTCCTTCACGCCGCTGCTCGAGATCGAGGCGGGCGAGAGCGACACCGTCGAGAGTGGCCGCGACGCCATCGAGTCGTTCGCGGGCGGGCGTGTCCGGCTCGGCGTCGGTGGCGAGCAGGCAGAGCCCGGCGTGCTCGCCACGGCCGACGCGACCACGCAGCTGGTGGAGCTGGGAGACACCGAAGCGGTCGGCGTCCAGCACGAGCATGACCGTGGCGTTTGCAACGTCGACCCCGACCTCGATGACTGTCGTCGCCACGAGCACGTCGATGTCGCCGGCGGCGAAGCGGCGCATCGCGTCGTCCTTGGCATCCGACGGCATCCGGCCGTGCAACATGTCGACCCGCAGCCCGGCGAGCGGGCCCTCCGCCAGCATCGGCGCGATCTCCGTCACCGCCGCCGGCGGCCGACGCGCGGCCGGAGCATCCTCGTCGTCGGTGAAGGACACCAGCGGCTCGGCGACATCGTCACCGCCGATGCCCTGTTGGCCGATCTGGGGGCAGACGATGTAGGCCTGCCGTCCGGACTCGACCTCCTCGCGCACCCGCTGCCAGGCACGTTCGAGCCATTGTGGCTTTTCACCGATGGGAACGACATTCGTCTGGATGGCCACCCGACCGATGGGCAGCTCGGTCAGCATCGACGTCTCGAGGTCGCCGTAGACCGTCATCGCCACCGTGCGCGGGATCGGCGTCGCCGTCATCACGAGAACGTGCGGGGGTGTCGGAGCTTTGGCGCGCAACGCATCTCGCTGCTCGACGCCGAAACGATGCTGCTCGTCGACGACGACCAGCCCCAGGTCGGCAAACTGCACGTGCTCCTGCAACAGCGCATGCGTGCCGACCACGATGCCGGCCGCACCGCTTGCTGCGTCGAGGAGGTTGGCCCGCCGGGTCTGCGCACTCTGCGACCCGGTCAGCAGCGCAACCCGGGTCGCGACCTCACCCCCGCCGAGCTCGCCGGCCGCGGCCAGCGGCCCGAGCAGCTGGCGGATGGTGCGCGCGTGCTGCTGGGCAAGCACCTCGGTCGGTGCCAGCAACGCAGCCTGACCACCGCTGTCGGCGACGGCGAGCATCGCACGCAACGCGACAACGGTCTTGCCTGAACCGACCTCTCCCTGCAACAGCCGGTGCATGGGATGCGGTCGCGCGAGATCGTTGAAGATCTCGGCACTCACATCACGCTGGCCATTGGTGAGGTCGAAGGGAATCAGCTCGTCGAACGCCTCGAGCAGACCGCCGAGCACCGTGCGCCGCGGCACCGCTGGCTGCGCGGCGGCCGCAGCACGTCGTTGCGCAAGCACGACCTGCAGCACGAACGCCTCGTCCCACTTCAACCGTTGCTCGGCGCGCGCGACCTGCGCGCGGGTGTCGGGCTGATGGATGAGTCGCAACGCCTCGGCGAGGTCGGTCAGGCCATGCCGCGCGCGAATCTCCGTGGGGATCGGATCATCACCGAGGTCGACGACGTCGAGTGCCACGCGCACCGCCTTGGCGATGTTCCACGACGGCATCGCCGCGGTGGCCGGGTAGACGGGGATCAGTCCCGTGAGCAGACCCTTCTCGACCCCGACCGACTCGTCCTCGTCCTCGTCGATGAGCTGCGTCTGCGGGTTGGTCAGCTGCAGGGCGCCGCGGAACGACCCGACCTTGCCCGCGAACAGACCGCGTTGGCCCACCTCGAGCTGCTTCGCCCGCCACCCCTGGTTGAAGAAGGTCAGCGTCAGCAGACCGCGGCCGTCGGTCACCACGACGTTCACCATCTGGCCACGCCGATTGCGCATCGGCCGGCTCTCGATCTTCTTGATCTCGGCCATGACCGTGACGTAGTCATCATGCCGGAGCTCACTGAGCGCCGTGAGCACCCCGCGTTCGGCATAGCGGCGGGGATAGTGCCGCAGCAGGTCGCCGGCGGTGTGCAGCTCAAGTCCTTTGGCCAGTGCCTTCGCCGCCTTGTCGCCGATGATGTCGCGCAGCGGCGATGACGGGGCGGGCGTTGTCACTCCACCCCGATCAGCAGCGGGTAGTGCGGCTGGCCACCGACGTAGACGACGGTCTCGACCGACGGCGCCAGTGTCGCGACGTGGTCGGCGAGATCGCCGCCGAGGCGTGGGTCCGCTTCACTGCCGACGACGATGGTCACGAGCTCGCCGCCGCCGACGAGCATCCACTCGAGCAGACCGCGGGCCACCTGCCCGACATCGTCGCCGATGAGCGCCACGTCGTCATCGATGAGCCCGAGCACGTCGCCGGTGCGACACCGGCCCGCACTCGTCTGCGCATCGTGGATGGCGTGCGTGACCTCTGCATAACGGGTCGCGGCGGCCGCGGCGCTCATCGAGACCACGTCATCGTCGCAGCGGCGGCTCGCGTCATGAACGGCGACCGCGGCGAGCCCCTGCACCGGAGATCGGGTCGGCACGACGATGACCGTCCGCCCCGCCGCGCGGGCAGCCGCGGCGGCGTTGTCAGCGACGGCGCGCATCTCGCGCGCGTTGGGAAGCACGACGACCTGCTCGACACCGGCACGCTCGATCGCAGCCTGAACGTCGGACATCGACGGGTGGTTGTCTCGGTCGCCTTCGAGCACGTCGGCGCCGGCGGCTCGGAACAGCTCCGCGATGCCACCGGCAGGAGCGACCGCCACCACCCGCGACAGCGACTGCGACTCCGCCGCGATCTGGTCGGCGAATCGCGTGACGCTGATGCGGTGCGGACGACCCGCGTCGACCCCGGCCTCGATGGCGGCGCCGACGTCATTGACGTGCACGTGCACGTGGTGCAGACCACCACCGCCGACGATGACGAGTGCATCGCCGAGCCCGTCGAGACGGCTGCGCAGCCCGTCGACTGCGTCGTCGGGAGCGTCGAGCAGGAACTCCACCTCGTAGGTGTAGGCGTCGCTGCCCGACTCGCGGGTGGCGACGAGGACGCGGCGATCGGCCGGGCCTGCACGGGCGGTCGGCACGGCGACGCCCGTGACGACCGCCGCCAGCGCATCGAGCAGCACCACCAGGCCGCGGCCACCGGCATCGACCAGGTCGGCGGCCACGAGCTGCGGCAGCTGGAACCGGGTGCGGGCGAGCTCGGCCCGGGCCGCGTCGGCCGCGGCTGTCACCACAGCGGCGAGGTCAGCGGGGTCGGCCTCCGCCGCGCCCTTTGCGGCCGAGCGCGCGACGGTCAGCACGGTGCCCTCGGCCGGGTGCGCCACGGCGGCATACGCGGTCTCGGCTGCGCGGGACAGCGCATGCTGGACGTCGGCGCCGGTCGCGGACTCGCAACCGGACAGGACCTCGGCCAGCCCGCGCAGCAGCTGGCTGAAGATCACGCCGGAGCTGCCCCGCGCTCCCCGCAACGCCGCATCCGCGATCGTGCGCACGGTGTGCGCGAGGTCCGGCAGGTCGCCCTGGTCGGTGTCGGCGGCGAGGCCGTCCACGACCGCCTGCATGGTCAGCAGCAGGTTGGTGCCGGTGTCCCCGTCCGGCACGGGATAGACGTTGAGCGCGTCGATCTCGGCGCGGGCCTCCCCGAGAGCCGTGCACCCGGTGCGGCACCAGTTCCGGACGGCCGCTGCGTCCAGGACCAGCAGCGGCGCCGTACCCGTCACGTCTGGGAGCGTAGAGCCGCAGCCGGACAGATCCGCCCCGAGCGGCTCAGCCGGAGGTCGCCTTTTGAGGTTGTGCGGCTGACCGGGCTACCCTGGCAGCGTCGTTCGGCCGGCTCGGCCGACTCACCGTGACTTGGAGAACTCCCGTGGCTTCCGTGTGCGACGTCTGCGGCAAGGGGCCGGGGTTCGGCATGAGCGTGTCGCACTCGCACCGACGCACCCGCCGCAGGTTCAACCCCAACATCCAGTCGGTGCGCGCTCTCGTCGGCCGCGGCACCCGCCGCCGCATCAACGTCTGCACCTCCTGCCTCAAGGCCGGCAAAGTCACCCGCTGACGCCGAGCGTCGCGCTGGCGGCGCTCCCTCGGGCCTTGCCAGCCCAACGCTCGACCGTCGGCGCCTCAGCCTGCGAGAGCCGATATGAGCACGGCGAGTCCCCCGGCGGCGGCCAGCAGCAGCGTCACACCTCGCGCCCGCGCCGCCGACACCCGTCCCGCGAGCCGGGCGCCGATGATTGAACCCGCGACCAGCGCTGCGACGAGCACGCCGGCCTGGTGCCACGACCAGTGCGGCCACCCGAGGCTCAGCAGCGTCACGACGTTCAACGCCAGGAAATAGGCCTGCAGTGTCGCGCGCAGCCGGCTCGGGTCCCAGCGGGCGCCGGTCGCATAGACCGCGACGGCCGGACCACCGGCGGACGCGAGCACGTTCATCGTTGCGGACACCAGCCCCGCGACCACTCCGCCGACGACGCCGGTGTCCCTCGTCCGTCCAGCGGCGACGAGTGCCGCGCCGACGACGATGACGCCGCCCGCCGCTGCCCGGAGCCCACGCGGATGCACGTCGGCGAGCACCGCGACGAGAACAGGTGTCGCCGCCAGCGCCGCGACGAGCACCGGCAGCACGCGCCGCACCATCACCACGCGGTGCTCGCGCGCGAGCACCGCGATGTTGACGATCATCGACAACACGACGGCGACCCGCACACCCTCGCGCGCGCCGAAGACCGTGAACAGCAGCGGGCCGCCGACGAGCGCGAAGCCGATCCCGCTGACCGACTGCGCAGCCGCGCCGACGGCGACGGCAACGGCGGCCAGCGCAAGGGTCAACGCAGGTCTTTGGCGAAGCTCAGCGAGTCGGGTTCACAGCGGTAGTGACCGAACCCTTCGATGCGCTCGTAGCCCGACGACTCATACAGGGCGATGGCCTCAGGCTGCTTCAGACCGGTCTCGAGCAACACACGCGTCGCGCCCATGCTCCGAGCGATGTCCTCCAGCCGGCCCAGCACGAGTCGCGCCCAACCACGACCGCGGGCCTCGGGGACGACGTACATCCGTTTGATCTCGACCGTTGCGTCGTCGATCAGCCGCAGCCCACCACTCACGACCGGCGTGACGTCGAGATAGCCGACGAGGAATCTGCCGCGCGGCGCCGCGAACTCCCCCGGATCGACCGGCGACGTGTCGGGTCCGCCGTAACGGCTCACATACTCGAGCTGGACGGCGGCGATGAGCTGCTGCGCCACCGGCCCGTCGTAGGGCTCCTCGCGGAGGTCGAGCTCACTCACCCGATCCAGCCTAGAGCGCGAAGTGGTCGTGGCCCGCCGGCCCGCTCGGCGTGACGTCCACGAAGACAACTCCTGCGTCGCCCATGACGACGCGCCCGACCTGCTGGAAAGGCACCGGCTCCGGCAGGTCGGCGAGCATCGCCACCGCACGCAACGCGGATGCGTCAGGCATCGTCGCGGCGAAGGCGTGATCCTCGCCGCCGCCCGCGACCCAGGACAGCGGATCGACCCCCAACGCCAACCCCGCCTCCACCAACTCGGCCGGCAGCGGCAGGTCGTCGCTCGCCAGCTCGATGCGCACGCCGGACAGAACCGCGACATGACCCAGGTCAGCGGCCAACCCGTCGGAGACGTCGATCATCGCGGTCGCACCAGCAACGGCAAGCCGAAGCCCGGCGGCATAGGGCACGACGGGGCGCCGATGCGCATGGGTCAACGGGTCGTCGGGACGACCGGCCAGCAGCAGTGCCAGGCCGGCCGCGGCGAACCCGAGCCGTCCCGCGACCACGACCACGTCACCCGGTTGTGCTCCGCCGCGTGTCACCGGTGCCCGACCACCGAGATCGCCCAGAGCGGTGACGGAGATCGTCAACACCGCCGATCGAACGACGTCACCGCCCACGACCGAGGCGCCGACCACGTCGCACTCCGCACGCAGGCCGTCGGCCAGCCCGTCGACCCACTCCAACGGCAGGTCGGCCGGAGCGGCGAGGCCCACGACGACAGCGGTCGGCGTGGCCCCCATCGCCACGATGTCGGCCAGACTCTGCGCGGCGGCCTTCCGGCCGACGTCCTCCGCCGACGACCAGTCGCGACGGAAATGGCTGCCCTCGACCAGCAGGTCCGTCGTCGCCACCACTCGCCCGTCCGGGGCCGAGAGGACAGCGGCGTCGTCGCCGGGGCCGACGACGACGTTGTCACCCTGCTGAAGGCGCGCGACGATGCGGGCGATCAGCCCGAACTCCCCTGCGTCGGAAACCGAGATGCCAGCCTCTTCCGTCGTCCGATAGCGTCCACCCTGCAAGGGAGTTTGGGGCATTCGCAGACTCGGGCAAGCCGGCGACTCGCGCAAGGAGCAGCAGTGACGGTCCAGGCCTACATCCTGATCCAGACTGAGGTCGGCAAAGCAGCCGCTGTCGCCCTGGAGATCGCCAACATCAAGGGCGTCACGATGGCGGAGGACGTCACCGGCCCCTACGCCGTGACCGTGCGGGCCGAGCCCCGCAACGTCGACGAGCTCGGCAAGCTGGTGGTCGCCAAGGTGCAGGGCGTCCCGGGCATCACTCGGACACTGACCTGTCCCGTCGTCCACCTCTGACCCCGCGGCTGCTCAGCGCCGCCTTCGTCCTCGTCGCACTGGCGGGCTGCACCTCGGGCACCGTCACGATCACTTTGCCGAACCCAGCCGGCGCCGTGCGCGCAGCCTGCGCGCGTCTCGTCGACTATCTCCCCGCCAGCCTCGACGGTCACCGGTCGAGAGTGGTGCGGCCCCGATCACCACTCGTGCACGCCTGGGGTTCGCCACCGATCGTGATGCGATGCGGGGTGGCCCAACCGGCGGGCTTCAGCGCGAACTCGCCGCAGACCGCGAGCGTCGACGGAGTCGTCTGGTTCCAGCAGATCGAAGGCAACCGGGTGCGCTGGACTGCCATCCGCCACGACGCAGACGTCGAGCTCATCGTGCCGACAAGCTACGAAGCGCAAGGCGGCTTCCTGGCCGAGCTCGCCCGCGCGCTGAAACAAGTCCCCTGAGTCAGCGCAGTCCGGTGCCGCGGCGTAGCGCGTCGTCCAGCAACCGGCCGACCAGCTCCGGATAGCTCACGCCACTCGCTGCCCACATCCGCGGGAACATCGACGCCGGTGTGAAGCCTGGCATCGTGTTGATCTCGTTGACGAGCACCTGTCCATCGGCCGTGACGAAGAAGTCGACGCGCGCCAGCCCTTCGCAGTCGAGGGCCTCGAACGCACGCACCGCAGTCGCGCGGATCTCCTCGACAGTTGCGGTCGGCAGTGTCGGCGGGATGTCGAACTCGGTGGCATCGCTGAGGTACTTCGCGTCGAAGTCGTAGAACTCCTGACCTCCTGTCACCCGCACCTCGGCCGGCAGCGACGCCTCCGGCGTGCCGTCCGGGCCGGCGATGACACCGCACTCCACCTCGCGACCCGCGACGGCCGCCTCGACGAGTGCCTTGGGATCGTGGCGATGCGCCTCCGCGAGTGCCGCCGCGAGGTCCGCGACCCGGGAGACCTTGCTGATGCCGATGCTCGACCCACCGCGCGCCGGCTTCACGAACACCGGCAGCCCGAGCGCACCGACGTCCGCCGGTGCAGGCCGGCCGCGTCGTACGACGGCGTACGGCGGCACCGCCAGCCCGCAGGCCTCGAGCAGCTGCTTCATGTGCTGCTTGTCCATCGCCGCAGCCGAGGCGAAGACACCCGAGCCGACGTAGGGGACGCCGGCCAGCTCCAGCAACCCCTGCAACGTGCCGTCCTCGCCGTAGGGGCCGTGCAGCAGCGGGAAGACGAGGTCGAGGCTGCCGAGCTCCTCCGGGAGCTCACCCGGCTCGAGCACCACGAGACCCTTCGCCGTCGGATCGGCGGGGAGCGCGATCGCGGTGCCGGTCGGGTCGACGGCCGGCAGCTCACGTCCGCGCATGGCCAACAGGGAAGGGTCGTCGGGTGCGAGGACCCAGCGACCTTCGGCGGTGATGCCGATCGGCATGACGTCGTAACGCGTGTGGTCGATCGCCGCGAGGACGCTGGCCGCGGACACGCAGGAGATCGCGTGCTCGGTGCTGCGACCGCCGAAGACGACGGCGACGCGCAGCCTTCGGGGTCCGCTCATCGACCCGACAGTACCCGGCGTGGTGGGCTCAGCGGGCGTACGGCCGCACTGCGCCGATCAGGTCCGGCCGCCACGCCGAGCTGATGCGCACGTTGGCCCCCGTGTAGGGCGCCTCGACCATCTGACCGTTGCCGATGTAGATCCCGACGTGATGAATCGTGTTGGGGTCACTGGTGTTGGTGGCAAAGAACAGCAGGTCGCCGGGGCGCACCGCCGAGGTGGAGATGCGGGCACCTTCCTGCCACTGATAACCCGTCCAGTGGTCGAGGGTCACCCCGACCTGCGCGTAGGCCCACATGACCAGCCCCGAGCAGTCGTAGGTGTCCGGGCCAGCGGCGCCCCATTCGTAGGGCTTGCCGATCTGGGACTCGGCATAGGTGACGGCTTGTTGCTCCGTGGCCGCCGAGACGGTCCCCTGCACGTCGCCGGTCGCGCCGGTCTGGTCTGCTGTCTGCTGGGCCTTGGCAGCAGCACGAGCGGCAGCGCGAGCGGCGGCCTGGGCGCGCGCCTGGGCGAGTGCGACCAGTCGCGCGCGTTCAAGAGCGGAGGCGTGCTGCCTCGCGTCGGCGAGCAGCGCGGCCAGCTCCCGCCGTCGTTGCTTGAGACCGGCGAGGACGGCGGTCTGGCTCGCAACAGCCGACTCGGCGCGATGACGGGCGCGGTCCGCGGCGTGCGCGGCGGCGGCGGCCCGGGCCAGGGTGGCCTGCGCCTCCTGCCGTACGGCGAGCTGGTAGATCCGCGCGGCGTCGAGCGCCTGTGTCGCGTCACGCTGCGCCCGCGAGATGACGTTCAACGTGTTGACCCGGTAAAGCAGTGACTCCGGCCCGTCGGCGCCGAGCATCGCGTCGACACTCGACAGCCCGCCGGACATGTAGGCCGCGGCAGCGAACCGACCGATCCGCCGGCGCGCGTCGGTCACGTGCCGCGCCGCCACCCCCAGCACGACTCTCGCCAGGTCGGCATCGCGTTGCGCGGCTCGCTGCTTGACCCGCGCCTGGTTGTAGCCCTCGATCGCCACCTCGGCAGCCGTGCTGAGGCGGGCGAGGGCAGCAGTCGTGGCCTGCACCCGGCCGGCCGCGGCAGCCACCTGGTGCTCACGCCGGGCGACCGCGGCCTTGCCGGCGGCTACCTGCCGCGCGCTCGGACCGTGGCCGTGGCCGGCGAAGGCCGAGGGCGCCCAGCCGAGCGAGCCACCCGAGAGCAGGCCCACGGCGAGCAACGTCGCGACCGAGCCGCGGGCGCGCCGCGAAGCGGAACCGCGCATCGCGACCCCCCTCGTCGGTCCCCGCGCCCGTGTCGGCGCGTGCTCTAGCTGTGACTGTAGTTGCCAATGGTGCGAATGTGAAAGTGGAAACCAGGACGAATCGGCACTAAGACAGCGCGTCGAGCGCTCCGACGATGTCCCTCACCAGGTCATCGGCGTCTTCGAGGCCGATGCTGAAGCGCACGCTCGATGCGCCGATGCCGGCGGTGGCAAGCGCGGCGTCGTCGAGCTGGCGGTGGGTCGTGGACGCCACGTGCGACACCACGGTGTGCACGCCACCGAGGCTCGTCGCCACGGCTGCGACCCGCAGCCGGTCGCAGAGGGCCATTCCCTGCGCCCGGCCGCCGCGCGGCGTGATCGTCAGGATGGCGCCGTACCGCGGCCCTTCCGGCCCGGCGTCGAAGAGCTTGCCGGCCAGCTCGTGCTGCGGGTGCGACCCCAGGCCGGGGTAGTCGATGCGCTCGACCGACGGGTGGCCGGCGACCGCCTCAGCGACCGCCAGCGCGGTGGCACAGTGTCGAGCGACGCGCACCGGCAACGTCGCGAGCCCCCGATGCAGCAGGAAGGCCTCGTCGGGCGCGAGCATCCCGCCGAGGTCGAGCCGGGTCTTGCGGATGCGCCCGACCAGGTCGACGTCGCCGACTACGGCACCACCGGTGACGTCGGAGTGGCCACCCAGATACTTGGTGGCCGAGTGCACGACCAGATCCGCGCCCCACTCCAACGGACGACACACGACCGGCGACGCAAACGTGCTGTCCACGGCCAGCGGTACGCCGGCCGCACGGCACACGTCGGCCAACGCCGGCAGGTCGGCGACAGCAGTGGTGGGGTTGGCGATCGTCTCCGCCCAGACCAACGCAGTCTCGGGACGAATCGCGTCGCGCACAGCGTCGACGTCGGTGCCGTCGACGAATGTCGCCGACACCCCGAACCGCTCGAGCACGTGTGTCAGCACGCCGTAGGTGCCGCCGTAGACCGCAGCCGGAGCGACGACGTGTCGGCCGGCCGAGCACAGGGTCAGCATCACCGTCGAGATGGCAGCCATCCCGGACGCGAACGGTTGCGCGGCGACCGCATGGTCCAGGCCGTGCGCCTCGAGAGTGGCGAGCCCCAGCGCAAAGGCGTCGGCAGTCGGGTTGTCGATGCGGCTGTAGGAGTAGCCGGGCTTGCGATCCGCGAGCACGTCGGCATAGTCCTGCGCAGTGTCGAAGCGGAAGGCGGACGTCCGGTAGGTCGGCAGTCCGAGCGGCTCCTGCGGCGGCGGCCCGGGCCGCGGGCCGTGGACGGCGCGCGTGCTCTCCCCCCAGCGGGAGCCCTCGGACGGGTCAGCGTTCGCCGGTCCGACGATCGGCAGGTTGAGCGGCTGCTCATCGTCAGACATCGGCGTCCCTCTCGTGCTTCGGGCCACGGCTGAGCAGCGAGAGCAACATGTCCTGCACCGTCATGCCTTCGTGAACGACGAACGTGACGTGTTCGGTGATCGGCACCGCGACATCGTGCTTTCGGGCCAGGTCGAGGATCGATTGGCACGACTTCACGCCCTCGGCGGTCTGCTTGGTGACCGCGAGCACTTCCGGCATGGTCATGCCCCTGCCGAGGTTCTCGCCGAAGGTGCGGTTTCGTGACAGCGGGGACATGCACGTGGCGACGAGGTCGCCCACGCCCGCGAGCCCGGCAAACGTGTGCGGGTCTGCTCCCAACGCCTCGCCGAGCCGCGACATCTCGGCGAGCCCGCGGGTGATGAGCGACGCCTGCGCGTTGTCACCGAAGCCGAGCCCCGCCGCGATCCCGACGGCGAGCGCGATGACGTTCTTGACGGCACCGCCGAGCTCGCAGCCGAGGACGTCGTGGTTGGTGTAGGGCCGGAAGTATCCGGAGTTGCACGCACCTTGGACGCGCTCGGCGACCTTCAGGTCCACGCACGCAACCACACTCGCGGCTGGCTGCCGGGCGGCGATCTCGCGGGCCAGGTTGGGTCCCGAGACGACGGCGACGCGCTCGGCCGGGACGTTGGCCACCTCGCCGATGACCTCGCTCATCCGTTTCGCGGTGCCTAGCTCGATCCCTTTCATGAGGCTGACGAGGATCGCGTCCGGGCGGAGCAGATGCACGAATTGGGCAAGGTTCTCGCGCGCCGTCTGGGACGGGATCGCCACGATGACGAGCTCCGCGTCGGCCAATGCCTCGCCCGGATCGGCGGTCGCTCGCAACGCGGCGGGCAGCTCGATGTCCGGCAGGTAGTCCGGGTTGTGCTGGGTGCTCGTGATGGCTGCGGCGATCTCCGGTCGTCGCGACCAGAGCACGGTGTCGGTCCCCGCATCGACGAGCACCTGCGCAAACGCGGTCCCCCACGAGCCTGCGCCGAGCACCGCAGCCTGCGTCACGCGGACTCCTTCATCGGGGGGTGTGCCTTCATGTCATAGAACTCCGCCGGTGGGGTTCCGCCACGCAGCTCGGCGAGGTGCGCGGCGACCCGATGCATCACCGTGTCGGTGGTGGCGCGCAACAGCTCAGCCGTCATCGGCTTGCCCTGGAAGCGCGAGAGGTCGACCGGCGGGCCCGCGAGGATCTGCATGGTGTGGCGCGGGAAGAGCTTCGGCCATCTTGCCTTGTAGGGCAGGATCGCCTGCGGCCCCCACTGCGCGATCGGCACGACCGGCGCGCCCGACAACAAGGCCAGCCGGGCGACACCTGTGCGGGCCTTCATCGGCCACAGGTCGGGGTCGCGGGTGGCGCTGCCCTCGGGATAGATGAGCACGCACTCGCCGCGTCGCAAGGCTTCGACCGCCGGCTCGAGAGCAGCGGATGCGTCGGCTGCGTGGCGGTGGACCGGGATCTGCTCGGCCCCTTCGAAAATCCACTTCAGCGGTGCCTTGCGGAACAGCTCCGCTTTGGCCAGGAATCTTGGCGGGCGGCCATGGTCGTAGAGGAAGTGCCCGATGACGAGCGGGTCGAGCTCGCTGACGTGGTTGGCGGCAACGATGATGCCGCCGGTGGCCGGAACGTTGTCGACACCGCGCCAGTCGTGCTTCGTGAAGACCAGCAGCAGCGGCTTGACGACGCTCACGACCAGCCGGTACCAGAATCCCAGCCGTTGGCGCCGTCGCACGACTGACCTCCACCTCGCCGGGCCTGACCTTCCCGTCGACTTGCGAGGATGCCAGACGTGGCCACCTCTGCGATCCCGTGGGCGATCGTGGTGCCGGTCAAGCGCCTGGCCGACGCCAAGACGCGCATCGCCACGTCGAGCGCCATCCGGGAGCGACTGGCACTGGCGATGGCGCTGGACACCGTGCGGGCTGCGCTGGCGTGCGCGGACGTCGCGGTCGTGGTGGCCGTCACCGACGACGAACGGGCCACTGCACTGCTGCTCGCCCTCGGGGCTCGGGTGGTGCCGGACGAGCCCGGCGCGGGGCTCAACCCCGCGCTCGCGCACGGCGTCGTTGCTGCCGCCGGCCTTCTCGACGGTGCAGTCGCCGCCTTGTCAGCCGACCTGCCGGGCCTGCGACCGGACGACCTGGCCGCCGTCCTCGCCCGGGCAACGCAGCACGACAGCGCGACCGTCGCCGACATGGCCGGGGACGGTACGACGCTGCTCACCGCCCGGTCAGCGCGGTTGTTCCGGCCGGCATTCGGCGCGAACTCGCGCTCGGCACACGCCGCCCTGGGTGCCGTGGACCTGTCGGCGTTCGCCGCCGAGTCGGTCCGGCGCGACGTCGACACCCTCGCGGACCTGCGCGCCGTCGCCCAGCTCGGCTGCGGCCCGGCGACAAGCGAGCTGCTGGCCGGCGACGCCCATCTGCTGGACTGAAACGTCAGCACCACAGCCGCGCTTCTAGGCTGGCACCCGTGCAGGCGACGGTCCGCAGCTTCGATCCCCGCACCCGCAGCGGCGAGGTGCTGCTCGACGACGGTCGCGCGCTCGCCTTTCCGGCTCGCGCATTCGACGCCTCCGGCCTGAGGCTGCTGCGGCTGGGGCAACGGGTGCGGCTACGGCTGGACGACGAAGGTGCGGTGGCGTTCCTGACTATCAGCACGTTGGCGGACCCGCTCAGCTGACCCTGCCGCCGCAACGACACCGACGGCCGTCCCGCACCGCGGGACGGCCGTCGTGAGCCGGTGTGCGGTCAGCGACGAGCGGTCTTCTTGGCCGGAGCCCGCTTGGCAGTCGCCTTCTTGGTCGTCTTCTTGGCGGTCGACTTCTTCGCCGTCGACTTCTTGGCGGCCGACTTGGCCGGCGTGCGCTTTGCCGGTGCCTTGGTCGCCTTCTTCGCCGCGCCTCGTGCTGCAGACGCAGCCTTGCCCGGCGCTGCTGCCGCGGTTCTCGCCGTCGAGCGAGCACTGGCGGCAGTGCTCTTCGCCGCTGCCTTGGTCACGGCGTCGGCGACCTTGCTCAGCTTGACGGCGCCGCTGACGACACCCTTGAACTGCGTGCCGGGCCGGAACTTCGGCACCGACGTCTTCTTCACCTTGACGGTCTCGCCGGTGCGGGGGTTGCGCCCCGTGCGTGCGGCGCGCTCCACCTTCTCGAAGACACCGAAGCCGGTGATGGCGACTTTCTCGCCTCTGGCTACGGCGCGCTGAATGGTGTCGAGAACGGCGTCAACCGCGTGCTCGGCTGTCCTCTTCTCGACGCCCAGGCGGTCGCGGATTGCGTCGATGAGCTCGGCCCTGTTCACGTTGTCCCTCCGATGACGTCGAGGCGTGCCCTCGACCCTCTGCGGAACCTAGTGCTCAGTGCGCGTCCGAGACAACGACCTTGCGCGACTTTCTTTTGTGTCGCAGCGATTTCTCTCAAGCGGTGATCGGCAACCAGGACGGCCGGCCGGCCTCGAACGCGGTGACCTCGTCGTCTCGGGCCAGCGTGAGCCCGATGTCGTCGAGCCCCTCCAACAGTCGCCAGCGGGTGTAGTCGTCGAGATCGAACGACGCCGTGACGCCGGCGGCGCGCACCTCCCGCTGCTCCAGGTCGACCACCAGCTCGACCTGGGGATCCGCCTCGACCAGGTCCTGCAGCTGCTGCACGACCGCTTCCGGCAGCACCACCGGCAGCAGGCCTCCCTTGAGGGAGTTGCCACGGAAGATGTCACCGAACCGCGGGGCGATGACGACCCGAAAGCCGTGGTCCTGCAACGCCCAGACGGCGTGCTCCCGGGACGACCCGGTGCCGAAGTCGGGGCCGGCGAGCAGGATGGTTGCACCGTCGTACCGGCTGTCGTTGAGGACGAATGCCGGGTCCGCGCGCCAGGCCGCGAACAACCCGTCGGCGAACCCTGTCCGGGTGATCCGCTTCAGATACTCGGCCGGGATGATCTGGTCGGTGTCGACGTTGCTTCGTCGCAGCGGCACCGCCGTGCCCGAGTGAACCGTGAACTCCTGCATGCCGTCCCCTCAGAGATCGGCGGGCGCGGTCAACCGCCCGGTGACGGCGGTCGCCGCGGCGACCGGTGGTGAGACGAGATGGGTGCGCCCGCCCGGGCCCTGCCG
>JAVEEH010000191.1 GCA_030840545.1 Frankiaceae bacterium
TGCCGATGGGGCCGACCACTTCTTCGCCGCTGCTCGAGACGATGACGACATCGCGGCCGGCGTCGTGATGAGACTCGATCAGCCCGACCGCCTCGTCGTAGACCAACGGGTCGATCAGCTCGTGCAGCGCCTCGTCGACGATGTCCCGCACCTGCTGCACGTCCCAGCCCGTGATCATGCGGGCCATGTCGTCCCGCAACCGCGCCATCTGGGTCTCGTCGACCCCGCCGAGCAGGTAGACGAACTGGGCGTAAGCACCCTTCGCCATGGCACGGCGGCTGATCAGACCATGGGCATAGAACTGACGCCCGAACGTCAGCGTGCTGGACTTCGCGATGATCGTCTTGTCGAGGTCGAAGAAGGCTGCGGCGTGCCCGGACACCCAACCGAGCATAGGCGCGCCACGCTCGTCGTGATCCCCCCAGATATTTTTTTCGACCGAGGTTTGCCCCCGATCCGGCGGGGCATCTCGCCGTTACCCCGCGGGTCTCGGCCCGCGTCCCTGGACGGGTCCGGCTCGACCCCCCCGGAGTCGGATCTCGCGACGGCCCCCGCTACCCCCCCGGCGGGGGCCGTCCCATGTCCCGGCCCGTTCCACAGGCCGCTGCCGTCCTCCACAGGTCCTGGCCGGCACGTCGTCGACGGGCTGCCCGCCGTGTCACCGTCTGCGCCTGTCGTGCCGGAGGTGAGCCACGTGTCGAGCAGTCCCGGTCGGCCAGGTCCTGTCCGTCGACCGGCCGTCGTCGTCGCGCTTGTCAGCCGCGACCCACGCCTCACCGCCGAGATGACGCGGCTCTGCGCCGTGGCCGCCGCCGAGCTGCAGGTCGCGAGCGACCGGGCCGAGGTCGCTCGTTGCTGGCGGTCCGCTGACCTGGTCGTCGTCGACGCGGAGCTGGTCGGCGCGCTGCAGAGCGGTTCAGCGGCGCGCCGGCCGGACGTGGTGGTCGTCGCCGACGACGCCGACCGGGTCGAGGTCTGGCGAGCAGCCGCACACCTCGGGGCGGAGGAGGTCCTGACGCTGCCGGCCGACGATCGGGTGCTGGTGGACCGGATAGCCGGACTCGCCGGACGGACCGGTGAGCCGCCGGCGCGGACCATCGGCGTCGTCGCCGGGGCGGGCGGCGCGGGCGCGTCGACGCTCGCCGTCTCGATCTGCGTCGCCCGCGCACAGGCCGGCGCGTCGGTGACATTGCTGGACGCCGATCCCGCCGGGGGCGGCGTGGACCTCCTGCTCGGCGCGGAGGCGGTGGGCGGAGCCCGGTGGCCGGATCTCGTGACCGCGCGGGGTTCCGTGGCTCCGGAGGCGCTCGATCAGGTGCTGCCACGGGCGCAGGGCGTGCGCTTCCTGTCCTGCGGCCGGGACTCGGCGGCTGACCTCGGGGTGGAAGCGATGGCCGCGGTGCTGCCGGCGGCCCGTTGCTCCGCCGACCTGGTCGTGGTCGACCTGCCCCGCCGGTTGGATCCGGCTGCCGAGATCGCGGTCGCGGCGTGCCACACCTTGCTCGTGGTCACGACCGCGCGCGTGCGTGCGGTCGCCGCGACCGCGTTCGTCCTCGCCGCACTGGCCGGTGTCTCCGCGGACATCACGCTCGTCGTCCGCACCCATCATCGGTCCAGGCTTCGGCCCGGGGAGGTGAGCGCCGCGCTGGGTGTCCCGCTGGCCGGGGTGCTGGAGACCGATGAGGCACTGGCCACCGCAGCGGACTGCGGCGACCTTCCGGCGGCGGTCCGCCGGTCCCGGCTGGTGCAGCTGGCCGGCGACCTGGTCGATCGCGACGGCGATCCACGCCGGGCCGCCTGACCATGCACGTCGCCCACGACCCTGAGCCGGTGCGCCTGCAGGCCGAGATCGGCGCCGGTCCGCTCGAACCGCTGCTGCGGGAGCCAGGTGTCACGGACGTGCTGGTGAACGGTGCCGGACCGGTGTGGGTCGACCGCGGGAGTGGCGTCGAACGCTCGGATGTGGTCATCCCGGACGAGGCCGGCCTCCGTCGGCTGGCCCAACGTCTCGTCACTGCATGCGGCCGACGGCTCGACGATGCGGTGCCACATGCCGATGCGCGGCTTCCGGACGGCACGCGCCTGCATGCCATCCTCCCGCCGCTGTCTCCCCAGGGCACGTGCTTGTCGCTGCGGCTGCCACCGCGTCGGACGTTCACGTTGGGTGACCTGGTAGCGGCAGGTTCGCTGCCACCAGCCGGTGCCGCCCTGCTCAAGGCACTCGTCACGGCCCGGCTCGCCTTCGTTGTCACTGGTGGTACGGGCACGGGCAAGACGACCGTTCTGTCGACGATGCTGTCGCTGGTCCCGCCGAGCGAGCGGCTGGTGCTCGTCGAGGACGCCGCCGAGCTGCGGCCCACGCATCCGCACGTCGTGCGCCTGGAGGCCCGACTGCCGAACGCCGAGGGCGCCGGCGGCGTCGACCTGGCGGTGCTGGTTCGACAGGCGCTGCGCATGCGCCCGGACCGGCTGGTGGTCGGTGAGGTCCGCGGCGAGGAGGTGCGCGAGCTCCTGGCCGCGCTCAACACGGGTCACGAGGGTGGCTGCGGCACGCTGCACGCCAACCGGGCCGAGCACGTCCCGGCTCGGTTCGAAGCGCTCGGCGCCGCCGCCGGGCTGTCGAGGAGCGCCGTGCACAGTCAGCTCGGTGCGGCCCTCGATGCCGTCGTACACCTTCGCCGCGACTCCACCGGGCAGCGCCGCATCGACGGCATCTCGATCCTGGTCGGTGACCTCGGTGGACTGCTCCGGGCCGTGCCGGCCGTCTCCTTCGGGCGTGATGCGCTGTCGCCGGGGCCCGGGCAACCGGAGCTCGCTCGCCGGCTGGCTGCTTAGCGTGAGCGCTCTGCTCGCCGGCGCCGCCGCCGCGCTGGCGGTGGCCGTCCTGCGCTCGGCGTCCCGCCGCCCCGCACAGCGTCTCCGTGAGCTGACGAACGCGGCTCGCGGACGGGACGCCACTGAACCGTGGGCGGCCGGGTCCGGCCCTCGGCGCTGGCCGGTGGTTCTCGTGCTGGCCCTGCCCGGGCTGCCGGTCCTGGCCGGGGTCGCGCCGGTGGCGCTGTTCGCTGGTCCGGTCGTCGTGGTAATCGTCGCGTGGACGCGCCGACGGCGGGCCCGCCAGGTGGCCCGGGCGCGCGGCGCGGCGGTGGTGGATCTGGCCTTCGCGTTGGCCGCGGAGCTCCGTGCCGGGCACCCACCGCCACAGGCGCTTGCTGCCGCGGCATCGTCATCCGGCGCACTCGAACGACCGCTGGCTGCAGCTGCCACCGCTGCTTGCGGGGCGACGGCGGACGAACTGCG
>JAVEEH010000223.1 GCA_030840545.1 Frankiaceae bacterium
CGCAGTGGGCCGGTGCACGAGGGTCACTGGGCCGCGGGCCGCCCGGCCGGGGGCTCGCTGCCGATGGACCACCGAGTGCAGGTGGACCCGGCGGAGGAGAAACCGTCGTACGTCGGCGGGTTTGGCGAGACGGCCATGGGCGATCTCGCGGAGCGCGAGCGCGCGCAGTGCGACGGTGCGCGCCGCCTGCCGGTGCAGGGCCGTGCCCTGCACGTCGACGAGGGCTTCGAGCAGGTGCCGCACGCTGGCCGTGAGCCGCACCACCGGCGGGTGGACGGGTCGGGGTCCGCCGCCACCAGCCACCGGCCGGGGGTGACCGGTCGCGGGGCTGCCGGAACCGCCACTGCCGGTGACTGGCGGGGTCACGGTTGGCGGGGCCACCACGGGGACCGGCGCGGTGGTGCCGGGCGGGGTCACCGTTGGCGGGGTCACCGGCTGCTGGTGCGGCGGCCGGGCGTGGGGACGGGACGGCACGGTCACCACCCCGGACCGCGGCCCGAGCCGTTGGTCAGCCGCGATGCCGGGTGCGGACCCGACGGTCCCTTGCCAGACGTGCAGCCCGGCACCGAGGACGAGCGCGATGCCGAGGGAAGCGAGGACGACGAGCGCGAGGACGGCACTCCACACCCGGGAGGGCACCGCACGCAGCCCCGTCATCGGGTCATCCTTCCCTGGCCGAGCTATCGCTCGCCGAGCGAGAACTCCACACACAGTGTATCCGGGCTGTCACCGTGCGTGTCTAGGGGGGAAGTCAAAAGCGGCGAACACGACGCAAACGCTACCCGTGACCAGGCCGGCCGCGGGCGATTTTGGCCCGGAAGCGACAGCGTAGGACTAACCTCCGCTTGAGATGGCGGACTGGCTGGTGTGGCTGATCGCGGCCGGCGCGCTGGCCGCCACCGAGATCCTCACGCTCACCCTCGTGTTGGGGATGCTCGCTGTCGCTGCCGTCGCAGCCGCGCTGGTCGCCGGACTGGGTGCTCCCGCGCCCGTGCAGGTGGCGGCGTTCGCGGGCGGGGCGCTGCTGCTCCTCGGTGTCGCACGGCCGGTCGCCAAACGGCACCGACACACACCGGCCGCCCTGCGCACCGGCAGCGCCGCCCTGGTAGGCAAGCGTGGCACCACGGTCACCGTTGTCGACGGCGCCAGCGGTCAGGTCCGCATCGGCGGCGAGGTGTGGAGCGCGCGCTCTTACGACGAGTCCCACGTCATCCCGGCCGGTTCCAAGGTCGACATCGCCCAGATCGACGGCGCGACCGCCGTCGTCATTCCCCTGGAGATTCCATGAGTGCAGCCCTCGTCGCCGTGATCGTCGTTGCGGTCGTCATCCTGATCACGCTCGTGAAGACGGTGCGGATCGTCCCGCAGGCGACGGCAGGCATCATCGAACGACTGGGCCGCTACCAACGCACCTGCCTGCCCGGGCTGACTGTGCTCGTCCCGTTCGTCGACCGGATGCGCCCGCTGCTGGACCTGCGCGAGCAGGTCGTGAGCTTCCCGCCCCAGCCGGTCATCACCGAGGACAACCTGGTCGTCGGCATCGACACCGTCATCTACTTCCAGGTGACCGACCCACGATCGGCGACGTATGAGGTCGCGAACTTCATCCAGGCGATCGAACAGCTCACCGTGACGACTTTGCGCAACGTCATCGGCGGGCTGGACCTCGAAGCAACGCTGACGAGCCGCGACCAGATCAACGGTCAGCTGCGCGGCGTCCTCGACGAGGCCACCGGCAAATGGGGGATCCGCGTCAACCGCGTTGAGATCAAAGCGATCGACCCGCCGGCGAGCGTCAAGGAGTCGATGGAGAAGCAGATGCGTGCCGACCGGGAGAAGCGCGCCGTCATCCTCACCGCGGAAGGCGAGAAGCAGTCGGCGATCCTCACGGCGGAAGGCGAGAAGCAGTCGGCGATCCTCACCGCACAAGGTGAGCGCGAGGCCGCGATCCTTCGCGCCGAAGGCGAGGCAAAAGCGATCACGACGGTCTTCAAGGCCATTCACGACGGGCGCCCGGATCCCGGGCTGCTCGCCTACCAATACCTGCAGACGTTGCCGCAGATCGCGGCTTCCAACTCGGCCCAGGTCTGGATCATCCCGAGCGAGCTCACCGCCGCCCTGGAAGGCTTGTCGCAGGCATTCACCGCCAAGCCGACGCGAGCCCGCGGCACGTCGACCGGGTAACTTCCCTGCGTGAGTTTTCCGCAAGCGCTCAAGGACCGGATCGGCCGCGTCGGTGTGTGGAGCGGCCAGTTCGACTTCTCCCCGGCGCCCCTCGTCCGCGATGCCGCGCGTGAAGTGCAGGACCTCGGTTACGGCGCACTCTGGACCGGCGAGGCCGTGGGCCGCGAGGTGCTGACCGCCGCGCAGCTGCTGCTCTCGGCAACCGACACCTTGGTCGTCGCCACCGGCATCGCCAACATCTGGGCTCGCGACGCGCTCGCGATGGCGGCCGGCCAGCTCGCGATCGGGGAGGCGTTCCCCGGCCGTTTCGTCCTCGGCCTCGGCGTCTCGCACCAGCCACTGCTCGATGTGCGCGGCCAGGACTACGGCAAGCCGTTGTCGTTCATGCGTGCCTACCTCGACGGCATGGACCACGGCTGCTCCGTCTATCGCGGTGTGGCGCCCAGCCCGGTGCCGCCACGGGTGTTGGCGGCACTCGGCCCGAAGATGCTCGAGCTGGCCGGACAACGCGCCGACGGCGCGCACACCTACTTCGTTCCGCCGGAACACACCGCGCAGGCCCGCGCTCTGCTGGGACCGGGCAAGCTGCTCGCACCCGAGCAGGTCTGCGTGTTGTCGACCGAGCCGTCGGTCGCGCGCGACATCGCACGCCGGCACACCAGCTCCTATCTCCGGCTCGCCAACTACACCAACAATCTCAAGCGGTTCGGCTTCGACGACGCAGACTTCGCCGATGGTGGCAACGACCGGCTCGTCGACACCATCTGCGCGTGGGGCGACGTCGAGGCGGTCGCGGCTCGGGTGAAGGCCCATCTCGACGCGGGTGCCGACCACGTCGCCGTACAGGTCCTCGTCGACGACCGGCGTGGACTGCCCCGCAAGGAGTGGGCCGAGCTCGCGCCGGCCCTGCTCGCTCTGTGACGGGCCGATGAGTGCCTTCGCCGCGGCGACCGCAGTACGCCGGCGCGAGGGCGACCCGTCGACCTACGACGTCGAGCTCGACGCCGGCTGGTCGATCGGCGGCCGGCCGAACGGCGGCTACTTGATGGCTGTTCTCGCCCGGGCCGCGACGGACGCCGTCGACCGGCCCCACCCGCTGGCCGTCTCCGGGCACTTTCTGCGACCGCCTGCAGGCGGTCCCGCCGAGGTCCGCGTCGACGTCGCGAAGACCGGGCGCACGGCATCGACGGTGCGGGCCACGCTGTGGCAGGACGACAAGGCGTGCCTGGACACGCTGGTCACGGCGGGTGAGCTCGCCGGTGGGCCGGTCGACTTCGCGGCGGCGCCGATGCCCGTGCTGCCGACCCCGGATGAGTGCCGCAGTCGGGCTGAGGCGCCGTTCCGGGTCGAGCTGCTCGACCATGTCGACGTCCGCATCGACCCGTCGACGGCGCCGTTCCCCGAGCCCAACGGGACGCCGATGATCCAGGGGTGGATGCGTTTCCACGACGGCGCGGACGCCGACGCGCTCGCGCTCGCACTCGCGGTCGATGCGATGCCGCCGACGGTGTTCCACCTGGGCCGGTTGGGATGGGCACCGACCGTCGAGCTGACGTTCCTGTTGCGCGGTGTGCCGGCGCCGGGCTGGTTAGCGTTCCGTGCGCAGGCGACGTTACTGGCGGACGGCTGGTTCGACGAGGACGCGACGGTGTGGGACTCCTCGGGCCGGCTCGTCGCCCAGTCGCGCCAGCTCGCCCTCGTCGGCCGCGGCTGACCAGCCGTTCCCGGGCGGCAGGAGATCCTGCGGCGACGGCGAACTGTTCCGAAAGCGTCACCCGGCATCGGCGCTTCGGAAGGACGATCATGCGCGCTCGACTCATGTCTCTCGCCGCCGTCGCGGGGCTTGCCGTAGCCGCGCTCCCCGCACATGCGGCCACCACCAAGCCGCAGGTCACGGACGCGACCGGCGACGCAAACGCCATCAATGGTCAGGGTGAGCCGGCCAGCGTTCCGTCCCAGTCGACG
The DNA here is from genome assembly GCA_030840545.1 of Frankiaceae bacterium. Taxonomy (GTDB): domain Bacteria; phylum Actinomycetota; class Actinomycetes; order JAFAQI01; family JAFAQI01; genus JAFAQI01. The sequence continues at coordinate 4,150 of JAVEEH010000223.1, forward strand.
CCTGCTGACGTCTCCGCCGCCGACATCGTCTCGGTGCGGTTCGCGACGACGTTCGTCACCAAGGTCGTCAAGGGCAAGAAGGTCAAGACAGCCACGGGCATGACAGCAACGATGACCCTCGCGGCGGCCCCGACCGTGCCGTTCATCAACTACCGCATCTCCACCAGCGCGGCGGGGTGCAGCAACCTGTTCTTCGAATACAGCACGAGTCCCGGCGGTCGCGGCACCGACTTGCGTTGCCCGGGCGCCGTCCCGCTCGTGAGCACCGACACGCTCTACGCCGTCAAGTCCGCCGTGAAGGGCTCGACCATCACCTGGACGGTGCCGATCAAGTCGCTGCCGGTCGGAACGACGCTGAGCTCACTCGAGGCGGACACCCGGTTCAACCCCGTGAAGCTCACCGTTCCTGCCATCGACATCGCGACGTCCGGCAACACCTTCACCGTCGGCCAGTAGCAAGCGCCTACGCTGGCGCGCTGTGAGCGCCGGCGGAGACGACGATCCGGCGCGGCCGGCGCCCGAGGGGATGCCGGTGGGGCTGCGTCGGGTCGCGGAGCAGGCCAAGGGCTTCATGCCTCTCGACGAGGCCGATGCGCTCTACGACGCTGCCTGGGCGATGGCACCGCGCGGTTTGCTGCTCGAGGTCGGCACCTACTGCGGCAAGTCCGCGACCTATCTCGGCGCCGCGGCACAACGTCGCGGCGGCCGAGTGGTCACCGTCGACCACCACCGCGGGTCGGAGGAGAACCAGCCGGGCTGGGAGTGGCACGACCCGGAGCTGGTCGACCCGGCCGTGGGAGTCATGGACACGTTGCCGTTCTTCCGCCACACGATGCACGCCGCCGGACTCGAGGACACCGTCACCGCGGTCGTGGGCCGCAGCCGCACCGTCGCGAGCCACTGGTCGACCCCGCTCGCGTTGCTGTTCATCGACGGCGGGCACGCCGCC
>JAVEEH010000250.1 GCA_030840545.1 Frankiaceae bacterium
TGGTTCGCGCTCGGCGTCGTCGTCCTGACGCTGGCCGGGTTCGTCGCCACGTCGTCAGCGGGAGTGGCGCCGGTGTGGTCCGCCGCCGCGGGCGCCGGCGTGCTGGCAGGCAAGCGGCTGGTGCAGCGTCGTACTTCTGCGGTGCGGGTCGTGTGGTCGGCTGCACCGCTGTTCTGTGTCTTCGTGCTTGCCCTCGGCGTTGTCGTCCGTGCGGTCAGCGACAACGGTCTCGACGGGGTGATTCGCCACGTGCTGCCGAACGGTGAGTCGTTGCCGGCGCTTCTCGGGGTCGTCGCCGTGTCGGCGATGCTCGCGAACGTGATCAACAACCTGCCCGCCACGTTGCTGCTGCTGCCGGTGGCCGCGGTCGGGGGAGCGGCGCCGGTGCTCGCCGTTCTGATCGGGGTCAACGTCGGCCCCAACCTGACCTACACCGGCTCGCTGGCGACGTTGCTGTGGCGACGATCGCTGGCACGTGTCCAGGGCGTGCCACGGCTCGGCGAGTTCACTCGGCTCGGCTTGCTGACGGTGCCGATGTCGCTGGTCGCCGCGACGTTCGTGCTGTGGGTGGCCGTTCGTGAGATCGGAGTGGGCTAGCGCGTCATCAGCTGGTCAGACGCTAATAGCCTCAGACGATGCCGTTGCGTCGGACAGTCATCAGGGGTGCCGACCTGACGGCGCACCTGCTGGCGTTGCGCGCGGAGCTCCAGCTGCCGGCGACGTTCCCGGCAGAGGTCGTTGCCGAGGCCGAGTCGGCGGCCAACGCGGGCGGGCTGTCAGCGCACGAGGACGCGACCGACGTCGAGCTCGTCACACTGGATCCGCCGGGGTCGCGCGACCTCGACCAGGCATTCGCGCTGTCGCGGCGCGCGGGTGGCGGCTTCCACTTCGCCTATGCGATCGCGGACGTGGCCGCGTTCGTGCGACCCGGGGGAGCGGTGGACGCCGAGGCGCACAGCCGCGGCGAGACCATCTATCTGCCCGACGGCCGGGTCGCGCTGCATCCGCCGGTGCTGTCCGAAGGCGCGGCGAGCCTGCTGCCGGGCGCGGACCGGCCCGCGGTGCTGTGGCGCCTCGACCTCGACGCCGAGGGTGAGCCCACGTCCGTCGACGTACGACGATGCGTCGTTCGCAGTCGCGCCCAGCTGGACTATCCGTCGTTCGAGCGGACCGGTGGCGACCTCGTCGCGCTGTTGCGGGAGGTCGGCGAGCTGCGGCAGCAACGCGAGGGCGACCGCGGTGGCGTGTCGCTTCCCGTGCCCGAGCAGGAGGTGGTGCGCGACGGCGACCGGTGGCTGCTCGACCTGCGGGCGCCACTGCCGTCGGAGGGTTGGAACGCGCAGCTGTCGCTGCTCACCGGGATGACGGCGGCGAAGCTGATGCTCGACGGGGGTGTCGGGCTGCTGCGCACGTTGCCGCCGCCGCCCACATGGCTCATCGCGTCGCTGCGGCGCAGCGCTCTCGCGCTGGGGGTCGACTGGCCGGCCGACGCGAAGTACGCCGACGTGGTGCGCGGTCTCGACGCGACGGTGCCCGCGCAGGCTGCGCTGCTCCGGCTCGCGTCGGTGCTCTTCCGAGGCGCCAGCTATGTGGCGTTCGATGGCGCCCCGCCCGCGCAGACGATCCAGTCGGCGGTGGCCGCACCGTATGCGCACGCGACCGCGCCGCTGCGACGGCTGGCCGACCGGTATGTGTCGGAGTGCTGCCTGGCTGCATGTGCCGGCCGCGACGTGCCGGAGTGGGTGCACGCGGCGCTGCCGGCACTGGCCGAGGAGATGGCGGTCGCTGACCGTCGGGCACACGCGGCCGACCGCGCCGTCGTCGACCTGGCCGAGGCGCTGGTGTTGTCGACGCGGGTCGGTGAGGTGTTCCGCGGGGTTGTCGTGGAGGCCGGCCGCAAGGGCAAGCCGGGCGGGGAAGTGCAGCTGCGCGACCCGGCCGTCCGCGGTCGACTCGAGGGAGACCATCTGCCGCTCGGGCAGGAGGTCGACGTGCGGCTCAGCGAGGCCGACGTCGCCCACCGGCGGGTCGTGTTCACGCTGGTGTGACGGCCCACCGCCGGGATCGCCACCGGGCCCCGAGCAGCACCGTGCGGGCGGCGAGCCAGCAGGTCAGCGCGAGCCACACACCGGTGATGCCGAGGCCGTGGTGCACGAGGGTCAGCGCGGCCAGCGGCGCGAACGCGATGAGCGCGAGCAGCATGGCGCGACGCAGCGTGGCGTAGTCACCGGCGCCCAGCAGCAGGCCGTCGTAGACGAACGCGAGTGCGGCGAAGGGCTGCAGCGCGCCGCAGATGATGAGTGCGATGGTCGCGACGTGACGCACGGCACCGTCGTCGGTGAACACGAACGGCAGTGCGGGGGACAGGGCGATCGTGGCCAGGCCGACGACAGCACTGGCGACGAGACCGAGACGCAGGCAACGCGCCCCGATCGCGACCGCCTCGTCGACCCGGCCGGCACCGAGCGCGGCCCCGACGTAGACCTGCGCCGGCACCGCGAGGGCATCGAGGGTGAGCGCCAGCAGCAGCCACACCTGCAGGGCGATCTGATGGCCGGCCAGGGTCGCGGAGCCGACCCGGGCCGCGACCGCGGTGGCTGCGGTGAGTGCGGCGCTGAGAGCGACGGTGCGGATGACGAGCGCGACGCCGCTGCGCAACAACAACGCGAATTCGTGGCGTTGCGGGCGAACGAAGCCCGTCGTACGTCGCCGGCTTGCGCCGACGAACAGTGTCGCCGCGACGGCTTGGGCGACGACGGTGCCCCACGCCGACCCGGCGACGCCGGTGTGGGCGCCATAGACGAGGGCCACCTCGAGGACGACGTTGACGGCGTTGGCCAGCAGCAGGATGCGCAGCGGCGTTCGGGTGTCCTCGTGCCCGGTCAGGTGACCGGTGCCGGCGAGGGTGAGGAGCAGGAACGGCATACCGACCGCGGAGATGTGCAGGTAGGTGGTGGCGTTGTGCTGGATGGTGCCCTGTCCGCCCAGGGCGTGGGCGAGTGGCGGGCCGGCGAACGCGACGAGGGCAGCGACGGCGACTCCGAGTGCGAGCGCGGCGACGTAGGCGGCCGTTGCCGCTGCGGTGGCTCCCGTTTCGTCGCCACGTCCGCGGCGGAAGGCGACCTGCGACGTCGTGGCCATCTCCAGGAACGCCGACGTCCAGCCGATGAGGTTGAGCACCGTGGTCGCGAGCGCGAGACCGCCGAGCTGCGCGCGACCGAGGTGGCCGACGATCGCGGTGTCGGTGATCGTGTAGAGCGGCTCGATGATGAGCGATCCGAGCGCGGGGATCGCCAACGCGATGATCCGGCGGTCGAGCGTGGTCAACCCCGGCCGGCGCACGGGGATCATCTTCGCGGATGACGCGGGTTCGCCGTACGCTGTGGGGTACGGCGGACGAGCCGGCCGGGCGGCCGCGTCGGGTGGTGCTTCGGCACCGCCCGCCGAGGAAAGTCCGGGCTCCACAGGGCAGGGTGGTCGGTAACACCGACCCGGGGTAACCCGCGGGACAGTGCCACAGAGAACAGACCGCCCGCGACTCCGGTCGCGAGCAAGGGTGAAACGGTGGGGTAAGAGCCCACCAGCGTTCGAGGCGACTCGAGCGGCTCGGCAAACCCCACCCGGAGCAAGGTCAGACAGGGAGCGTTCGAGGGCGGCCCGCCCGAGCTCCCGGGTAGACCGCTGGAGGTTGTCGGCAACGGCAGCCCTAGAGGGATGGTCGCCGCTCGCACCCTCGGGTGCGAGGCACAGAACCCGGCTTACAGGCCGACTCGTCCGCCGCCCAGGCACCTCGGTTCCGACTCGAGCGACTCCACCACGTCACTCAGCTCATGTATGCCCACGCGGCGTCGCGGTTGTTGGAGTTTGGGTCGGAGTAGTAGGTGCTTAGGTCGCCGCCCGCAAACGACCGGGACGCGAGCGAATAGGCGTCTGTCAGCCCAGTCTTCGCATCGGACGGTAGTGGAAGGGCTGCGGTGTGCCAGGTGCCGCCGAACAGGGTCCAGATTCTGGACGCGAAGGACTCCTGTGTTGTTGAGGTGAACCCGTCGATGTGCGCTGCGCAGTAGCGGGTGTTGCATGCGAGTGCTGTCACGCTCTCCTGGTGGGCAACGAGCGCCCGGACCAGGCTCCACGCCCCCGAGTGGTACATCCACATGGCGCTCTCGGATAGGTCAGAACCGTTTATGTGGGCGATGTACGGGCCACTCACGAGGCAGACGCCGGAGCCTCCGCAGGACATGAGGCGGATGCCGGGCGCTGGGTTCGCGGCGGCGTCCGCGGGCAGCGGCGCCTTGCGTGCGGTCCACGAGCCGGCCGAGGGCCGGGCCCATAGCGAGGCCTGGTGATTCCCGTTCAGGTCCGTGTACTGCCCCGCCGCTGTGCAGAGACCTCCAGATGTGCAGGAAATGGCGTTCACGGAAAAGCGCTTCGAGGCATCGGAACCCGCGGGCATCGGCAGCGTGACCTGCGACCACTGACCGCCCGACAAGGTCCACAACTGGTCGGAGTCCGGCTGGTTCTGGGTTTGCAGCGTCCCCGCGCATATGCCGCCAGGCCCGCAAGACAGCGGCGCCCCAGTGGTCGAGAATCCACTGAAACCGCCACTCGGCGCTGGCGCCTCGGTGACGGTCCAGGTGCTTCCGGTCCACGTCCAGAGGGCACCCTGGCCCAGGTGACCCTGAAGCGAATAACTTCCCATCGCTACGCAGGTTCCGGAGGGCTCGCACGCCACCGAGTGAACCTCTGCGAACG
>JAVEEH010000255.1 GCA_030840545.1 Frankiaceae bacterium
ACCAACGACGTGCTGCGCAACCTGCCCGGGTCCTACGGTCAGCCCGGCAACCCCCAACACTGGTTCAACGTCGCGGCGTTCGCGGTCATGGCTCTCGTCCTCGCTGCGATTCTGACCGGGTTCGCCCACGGCTCAGCGGTGGCGGGCGAGCACGACACCCGACCGCTGTCGTCGCTGACCGGACTGCTGCCGAGCCTGCTCCCCATCGCCTTCGGTTATCTACTGGCGCACAACCTTGAATATGTGCTCGTCAATGCCCAGCTGCTGCTGCCGCTCATCGGCAACCCGCCCGGGCTCTCGAACTGGCCGATCCATCTCTTCTATCCGTTCAACGACACTTACGAGGTCAACAACAAGTTCTTGCCGAGCGCCTTCTACTGGTACGTCTCGCTCGTGGTCATCATCGCGGTGCACGTTGCCGCCGTCGTCATCGCACATCGGCATCTCGTGCGCATCGGGCGCACCGAGGCGCTGGAGCGACGCAGTGAGTATCCATGGCTCGTCGCGATGGTCGGCTACACCTGCCTGTCGTTGTGGCTGCTGGCGCAGCCGTTGACGGAGAACTCCGCCACCACCTCGGGCAGCGGGGCTGCGGCAGCCACGTCGCCGGCAGGCCTGACGCCCGGCGCGCGACGCGTCGCGAGCACGGACCCGATCAGCACCAGCGGAAATCCGATCGCCATCCCGAGCGTGAACCGCTCGCCGAGCACAACCACCCCGAGCAGGATGGCGACCGCCGGGTTGACATAGGTGATGACGGTCGCGCGAGCGGGGCCGACCTCGGCTATGAGGGCGAAGAAGACGAGGAAGCCGGCCGCCGTGCACACGAGTGCGAGGGCGACCATCGAGCCACCGGCCTTGGCGGACACGTGGTGCGGCCACGACAGTGCTGCCGCCGGAGCCCACAGCACGGCGGTGATGAGCAGCGAGGCGACCACCACACCGACGGATGGCAGGTCGGCGAGGCGCCGGCTGAGCACCAACGGCCCGGAGGCGTAGCCCAACGAGGTGAGCAGCACGGCCCCCACCGCCAACAGGTTGATGTGGCCGAGCTGCAGGCCGACGAGTGCGGCGACTCCGAGAATGCCCAGCACCAAGCCGGCCAGCCGAACACGGTCGATCGGCTCAGCCGTGCCGACCACCCGGGCCATCAACACGCCGAGCAACGGCACCGCCGCCACCAGCAGTCCGGACAACGCGCTGGAGAGACTCTGCTCGGCCTTCGTGAGGAGCCACCAGGGAGCGGTCACCTCGATGAACGTGAACAACAGCAGCGGTCGCCAGCGGGCCAGCAGGTCGGCGAGCACGGCCCGCCGCACTGCGACCGGGAGGAGGACCAGAGCACCGGCCGCAGTCCGCAGGAAGACCACGCAGGCCGGGCTCAAGTCGCGCACTGCGACGCGGATGAGCAGGTAGGGAATGCCCCAGATGACGCACATCGCGGCGAACAGCAGCCAGCCGCGCCTCGACATCCCAGCTCCTCATCTGCGGTGACCGCTCCGCACCGTAGCGGTCAGGAATGGCTACCGAGCCACCGCTCGGGCGGCTGGTCGATGCTCGGCCGGCTGTCCGCACCGAACAAAGCGGCCAGAACGCCCACCATGACCATGACCGCGACGACGACCAACGCCCCGACGGCGATCATCGGGTCACCGCCGCGCACTCGTGCGAGCCGGTGGCGGGGCGGAGGGCGCGGTGCAGTTGAGCCCGCAGCTGGGCCCGCAGCCAGGCCGCGACGCGCTCGCGCCGCCGCCAACCGCCGCGTCGTACGACGACGCCGCGCGGCCTCGCCGCGGCGCGCAGCATGTCGTTACGGTGAGCCGAGGCCAACGCCTCGATGATGTCCGGGTGAGTCATGGGGACCACCTCCACTGATGATCCTGTGCCTTCCGTGCCCAGCGCACGAGTGGCGCTATTGACAGCATCCGATAGATTCCTGCCATGCACTCGGTAGCGGTCGCGGTGGTCAGCGGGACGGCGCAGTTCGAGCTCGCCGTCGCCTGTGAGGTGTTCGGTGTCGACCGGTCGGCCATGTTCGACGACTGGTACGACTTCAAGCTCTGCGCGGCCGAGCCGTGCCCGGTGCGCACCGCCGGGGGGCTGGTGCTGGACACCCCCTACGGGCTGGCGGACCTCGTCCGCGCCGACACCGTCATCGTGCCCGCGGCAGGCGAGTGCGCCGGCGAGCACGGACCACTCATCGACGCCCTGCGTGCCGCCTACGACAACGGCGCGCGGATCGCCTCGATCTGCACGGGCGCGTTCCTGCTCGCCGAGGCGGGCCTGCTCGACGGTCGCCGGGCGACGACACACTGGGCGCACGCCGCGGAGCTTGCCGCGCAGTATCCGGCCGTCGACGTCGACCCCAACGTGCTCTATGTGCAGGACGGTCGCATCTTCACCTCGGCGGGCACCGCTGCCGGCATCGACCTCTGCCTGCACATGCTGCGGCTCGACTTCGGCACCGACGTCGCCAACACCGTCGCGCGACGGATGGTCGTCTCACCGCATCGTGATGGTGGTCAGGCGCAGTATGTCGACGCCCCGCTCCCGCGTTGCGACGGCGAGACGCTCGGTCCGTTGCTCGACTGGGCACTCGCGCGGCTCGAGGAGCCGTTGACACTCCCCGATCTCGCCCGTCAGGCCAACGTCAGTGTGCGCACGTTGGTGCGCCGCTTCGCTGCTGCCACCGGCACGACACCGTTGCAGTGGTTGCTGACCCAACGCGTACGCCGAGCCCAGCATCTCCTCGAGAGCAGTGACGAGCCGGTCGAGCGAGTCGCCTCGCTGGCCGGCTTCGGCACCGCGGCCAACCTGCGGCAGCACTTCACCCGCATCGTCGGAGTGCCGCCGATGCAATACCGCCGCACGTTCTGCGGGCAGGCGAGCGCATCGGCCTGATCCGCTCGGGTGGTCAGCCGGTCGCGCGGTTGACCGCGACGATGACGCGGGCCAGCTGCTCGGTCGTATACGTCGGGTCCGGACGGCTGGCGTGTACGAGGTCCTTCTTCGCGGAGGCCGACATCACGGTGCCGGACGCAGGCAGCGGCCAGTCGATGACGAAGTTGCCCGACTCGGCCATGACGCCGGTGCCGTCCGGGTGCGTGAGGACGACCTCGATGGTCTGGACGCCGTGCCAGTCGACAATGCCGCGCATCGACAACACCGAGCCGTCGGCGAGCGTGCGCTCCGTGCACGAGACACCGGACTTGAACTCCGGGTCGAGGCATGGGTGCACCTGCACGTTGCCCGGAATAGTCGCCACGCTCAGCATGAGGCGGCCCGGCCCGACACCGTCGTCGGCGGTCGCCTCGACGTCGAGGGTCGCGTCCCAGCGGTCGGCACCGAGATCAAGAGTCCAACCATCGGGACTCGCTTGACGGATCGCGTCGGAGATCCGTTGCTGCTCCGCGGTGAGATCACCGCCGGACGCTGACGTCGGCTGAGCGGCGCCGGCGAAGGCGAACGGCGTCACAGCGAGCGACTCGGTCGGCGCATGATGTCGCTGCGCGGCCGCGAGCGGAACAGCGATTGCCGTAGCAGCCAAAGCAGCCGTGCCCAACGCACCGATGACATGCGTCGTACGCCGGCGTCGACGCATTCGGCGACCGGCGGCCACGACGGGTTCGAGGCCGACTCCCATCGTGGGTTCGTCGCTGACGAGGTGGTCGAAGTGGTCGCGCAACGAGGTGTCGGTCATCGGGTTACTCCTCCGAGTGAGGCGAGTTCGGACACGCTGTCGCCGAGGATGCGACGCAGCGCTTCGAGCCCGCGGGCTGTGTTGCTCTTGACGGTGCCGGCGCTGCACGAGAGCACCTCGGCGGTGGCCTCGACGGACAGGTCGTCGAAGAAGCGCAGCACCAGACACGCACGCTGGCGTGGTGGCACCTGCGCAAGTGCCGCGAGCAGCACGATCCGGTCGTCCGTGCTCGACGGTTGCCCAGCAACTTCGGGCATCGTCGCGGTCGCCTGTTCGCGACGCCACAGCCGTTTGCTGTCGTCGAGGTAGGCATGAGTGAGCGTCCGGCGTAGGTAGGACTCGGCTGCGCCCGGGTCGCGCAGCCGCGGCCAGGCCGCGAACAGCTTCGCGAACGCGGTCTGGGTCAGGTCCTCAGCCCGATGCCAGTCGCCGCAGAGCAGGTAGGCGGTCCGCCGGAGGGCAGCGGCCCGGCCGACGAAGAGAGCGGCGAAGTCCGCGTCCGTCACCATGGCGGCAACTCTCTCGTGTTCACGCAGGTAAGGACGGGTGAGCGAACAATGGCGTTGCATGCCGGCCTGGACGATTGAGCGGGGAACCGGACGGATCGCCCACGCGTCGTACTGCCAAAGCCACGAACGCCACGGAGGCAGCGGTGAAGCTCAAGAGCTGGGCCGGACCAACGGCACTCGCGCTGCTCATCGTCGCGATCGTCGGCGGCGCAGTCTGGGTGACCGGTCAGCGCGGTCACTCCGTCGGCGCGGGCGGACGCTCGCCCATGCTGCACCTCGCGTCAGCCAGCAACACCCGTGACGCCGCACCGATGGCCGCGTCCGCCGCCGGCACGAACGCCGGATCAGGGGCCTACGTGCTCACCGGCACGTTGCCGGACGGGCAGCCCGCAGACCAGTCCGTCTGGCGCTTGGCGACGCCGACCGCGAACGACGCAGCGCGAGTGGCGGCCGCCCTCGGCTTGCCGGGCACTCCCGCGCGGGTCAATGGTGGCTGGGTGCTCCGCGACGGCAGCAACCGGCTCGTCGTTCGCGACGACAGCGGATGGTCCTACGGCATGGACTGCGCGCCCGACCAGCCCGTCTCGAGCGAAGACCTGTCCGTGATGTGCGCCTATGCGATGTCGAGCGGCGTTGCCGTCGCCGCGCCACCTCCGGACGCCCCCGCGCCCGACCCGAGCGCCAGCGACGCACCCAAACCCGGATCAGGATCAGGATCAGGATCAGGTGCTGGAGGTTGTGATCCGGCTGCGGATGTGTGCAGCGGCGGTAGCGCAACAGGTGGCGGCCCCGCCACCGACGTCCCGCCGAGCCCCTACCCCGTGCCGGACGTCTCGCCCGGCCCGTCCGAATCCGGCGCCCGGTCCGCCGCTGCCACGGTGTTCGACAAGCTCGGCATCGGCGACGCGACCATCACCTTCTACAGCGGCGACCCGAGCGCAACCGTCCAGGCCTCGCCCCGGGTCGGTGGCCTGCGGACGTCCGGCTGGGTGACGAGCCTGCAGATCGACGGCAACATGAACGTGGTGTCGGCCGATGGCTGGCTCGACAACGCCGACAAACGGGATGCCTATCCGGTCATCACTGCGCAGCGTGCCTTCGAGCTGTTGCAGGAGCAGCCGCGCCCGATGATGGAGATGTGCATGCAGCGCAAGGACGGCAAGCCCGGTTGCGCGGACATCCCACCGACCGAGATCACCGGCGCGAGCCTCGGTCTGGTGCTCGACTACGAAGCCGAGCGGCCACTGCTCGTGCCGGCGTGGCTGTTCGACATCAAGGACCAGAGCGAGCCGTTCGGGCAGATCGCCGTCGACCCCGCCTACCTCGCACCGCCGCCGACCGCGTCTGCTGACCCGGGCACGCCGGACTCTGTCCCACCGGTCGAGGCTTCGCCGGCCGAGTCCGCGCCAGCATCCGCACCGGCAAGAGGCGCCCCCGAACCAGTGCCGGCCACCAGCACGCCCTGACCAGCAGGCTCGGCTCGGCCTCGCTGACCCCAGCCCCACCACCCAACCTCCACTTCGGAGGTGCCCCGACCACTCTGTGGCCGGTCTGACGGCGTGTCGTGGTCGGGGCGGCTCCGAAGTGCAGTCAGTGGCGGTCGGTCAGCTGGGCCGGGTCGGCGACGCGCAGCTTGTCGATGACGGCCTCGCGGACGGCGGCCGCGACCTGGGGGTCGTCGCGACCGGCGCGGATCTGCGCGGCCAGCTCGGCGTCGGAGTCGACGCGCAACGTCGCCAGTCGTTCTGTGTGCCGTTGCGTGAGCGCCGGAGCCATGGCTGCCTCACGCCGTACGACGTCAAGCGCGCGGCCGGCCACCCGCGCAAGGAAGCCGTCGCGGCCGCTCAAGGACAACCCGGCGACCCACTCCTGCACTGCTTCGAGCAACTCGTCGGCGGTCGGCCGGTCGTGCGGACCACGCTGCACCGTGCTCTGCAGAAGGTCCGCCGTCACCGCAGCCCGCTCGACCTCGGGTGCGACGAGGTCGAGCAGGTCGAGCTCGACCTCGCAGACCCGGCGGCCGATCGCGGCCAGCTCGACCGACCGCACCGCACCGCTGAGATGCGCGGCCGCCTGCTGCACACAGATCACCCCCCAGCGCAACGTGCCGTAGGCCTCCCACCACGACAACGCCGCGAGGTCGACGGGTGGCCCGCCCGCCGCGGCGTAGGCGTCGAGCAGCTCCTCGCGCCGTCCCACCCCCGCGACCGGCAGCCGGGACCCGAACCGCCACGACCGCACACACATCCAGCCCAGGTCCTCGGCCGGATCTCCGAGATGGGCCAGCTCCCAGTCGAGCACTCCGACCAGGCCGCCGTGGTCGACCATCCAGTTGCCGAGCCGGAAGTCGCCGTGCACGACGGTTCGACCGGTCGCTGCCGGTTGGCGACCGGAGAGCCGCAGGAGGCCGAGCTCCAACGCCGGGTGCGGCTCCCCCAGCCGATCGAGCAGGTCGCGCAGCGCCTGCAACGGATCGGTCTCCTCGGGCAGGCCGTCGACGTCGGATGCGGCCACACCACGGTGCAGCCGCGCCAGCGCCGTCGCGCACTGCCCGGTCAGTCGCGCCCGCGCATCCGTGAGTGCGTCATCGCGAAGGATGCGACGCGCGATGGTCTCCCCCTCGAGACGCTGCATGACGATCGACTCACCGGTCGCGTCCACGACCTCGGGCACCGGCACACCGGCAGCAGCCGCCGCCCGCAGCAGCGCGGCCTCCCGCAACATGGCGCCGGCGCGGGGCGCACCGGCCGGATCACAGCGCAACACCAGCGGCCGGCCGTCGAGGTCGAACGACCAGGTTTCCCGCGAGGCACCGCCGAGCATCCGGCTGAGGTTGCTGACCTCGCCGCCCAAGCGTGCGGAGAGCTCGGCTGAGGTCAGGCCCAAGGCCAGCTGGACGGTTCGCTCGACAGCAGCTGTCGCGCGACCACCATCCGGTGCACCTCGTCCGGACCGTCATAGAGCCGGGCATAACGCGCCTCGCGATACATCCGGTCCAGGGGTGTGTCCGCGGTGACGCCGAGTGCACCGTGCACCTGGATCGCGCGATCGATGACGTTGTGCAGCATCCGCGCGCCCCAGAACTTGATGAGGCTGATCTCGACCCGCGCCTCGTCACCGGTGTCCATCGCGCGGGCCGCATCGAGTGTCATCAGCCGTGCTGCCTGGATCTCCGCGGCCGACTCGGCAACGTAGCGCTGGATCTCGCCCTTCTCGCGCAACAGACTGCCGTGCGCATAGCGCGTGTTGGCGCGGTCGACCATCAGCTCGAACGCTCGTTGCGCCTGACCCAGCCAGCGCATGCAGTGGAAGATGCGACCCGGTCCGAGCCGCTTCTGCGCGATGCGGAACCCGGTGCCGCGTTCGCCGAGCAGGTTGTCGCGCGGCACCCGCACGTCGCGGTAGTAGACCTCGCAGTGGTCGCCGCTCGTCGTGCCCATCGTCGGTACGGCGCGCACGAGGTCGTAGCCCGCAGTGTCGGTCGGCACGATGATGGCTGAGAACCTCGCGTGCCGCGAGGTCGCGTCGGGGTCCGTCATCGCGAAGACGGTCGTGAAGGCCGCGCGGTGTGCACCGGTGGTGAACCACTTGTGCCCGTTGATGACCCACTCGTCGCCGTCGAGCACGGCGGTCGTCTGCATCTGCGTGGGATCGCTGCCCGCAACTTCGGGCTCGGTCAGCCCGACGCTCGGGTAGACATCACCGGCGACCAGCGGCTTGAGAAAGCGCTCGCGCTGCTCGTCCGAGGCATACAGGTGCAGCATGATCGAGTCCTGCATCGACACGGAGCCGACGGCGAGCTGACCCCACTCCGAGCGACCGATGATCTCGTTGAGATAGACGAAGTCCATGAACGGCAGGCCACCGCCGCCGATGTCGGCCGGATGACCGAGCGCCCACAGCCCGCGCTTCTTCGCCTCGGCCTTGAGGTCGTCGAGCCGGTCGGCGGCGCTCCCGTCGCCGGAGAGCAGGACGTCCTCCGACGGGATGACCTCACCGTCGATGAAGTCCTTCATCCGGCTTCGCAGCTCGGTGAGGTCGGACGAGTGCACGGTCATGGTGGCGACTCTGCCGCGATCACCGACGCCGCGTCCAGCCGCATCCGGACATCGCTCATACCAGGCTGGACCGGCCGTCGGTCTCCCACCAGCTCGCGGTCGTCTTGATGCCCTCGGGTCGGCTGGCGATCTCCTCGTACAGCCGGCGGTAGCCGGTGTGCGCGATCCGCCAGCCGGCGTCGGTGCGGACGTACTTGTCCTCGTAGTACGACGCACCGCGGATGGCGAGCCCGGCGTCCTGCAGGATGACAACGTCGACGAGCCCCCAGCTGGCTGTCGCCTCATCCCCCTGCACCTCGATCTCGGGGTGGCTCACGAGGTGGCTGGTGAGTACTCGGGTGTCGCCCATCGCCTTGTGGAGGTAGGCCGTCACCGCGGCCCGACCCTGCAGCGTGATGGCGCCGCCGCCGTACGCGACCGTGCAGTCCTCGACCAGGAGCTCGCCGAGCTCGTCGAAGCGCTTCTGGTCGAGCAGCCGGCAGTAGCGGTACTTGAGCTGCTCGCACCCACGGATGTCGAGCAGCTCCTGCAGGGACGTCGACATCCGATGACTCCTCGCCGAACGGGCCGGATGGGTGTGCCTCATGATCTAACTCGTGCCTACGCCGGATGCCTTCGCCCCCGCGAAGCTCGGCCCGATCCAGCTGCGCAACCGCA
>JAVEEH010000256.1 GCA_030840545.1 Frankiaceae bacterium
CGGTGCTGTCTGCCGGCGGCACGCACTACTACCTCGAGCCGGGCGTGACCGACCCGACGACGGGCAAGAGCTATGGCGTCAGCGAGCTGCAGGGGCTCAAGGCGACGCGCATCTTCGACCCGGCCACGAACACCTGGCACAACGCCAAGGGCGACATGCACTTCGGCCGTTGGTACCCGACGATGGTGACGCTCGGCACCGGGCACGTCTTCGTCGCGAGTGGCGTCACCAAGCTGATCAAGCCGATGTACACCGATGGTCGGCCGCCGGCCGACAACGGTCGCAACGTCCCTGAGACCGAGACCTACGACCCGGCGACCCAGCAGTGGACCGTCAACCACAGCGGCAAGGCCGACGTCACCGGTGCCGACACGTCGCAGCAGTCGCTGCCGCTGTTCCCGCGGCTGCACCTGCTGCCGGACGGCAAGGTCTACTACGACGCGGCCGGCCAGACGTTCAACCCGGACGGGCAGGCCTACGACGAAGCGACGTGGGTCAACGCCAAGCTCTACGACCCGGCGTCCCAGGCGTGGAGCGATCTCCCCGCCGCCAACAGCCCCAACGGACTGCCGCTCGTCGACGGGCTGCCCGTCGGCTTCCGGGGGAGTGGCTTCTCGGTGATGCTGCCGCTGACGCCGAACGCCGCCGGCAACTACACGACGGCCAAGGTCTTCAACGGCGGCGGCGTGGTCGGCCCGACTCCCGGCAACTACCTCGGTGACGACAGCACCACGATCAATACGGTCACGACTGACCCCAAGACCGGCGCCGACACGTTGCAGAGCGACTCCGGGCCGCAGCTGCTCAACCACCGCTGGTACGCCGACGCCGTGGTGCTGCCGGACGGCACCGTGTTCGTCACCAACGGCGCCAACCGCGACGAGGTCGACGCGCCGGGGTCCGGCAACCCGGTCTTCCAGACCGAGCTGGTCGACCCGTCGGCCGGCACCGTCACCGCCGGACCGTCGCTGGATGCCAACCACGGTCGGACCTACCACAACTCGGCGGTGCTGCTGCCCGACGGCCGCGTGCTCATCGGCGGACACGCGCCGATCGCGACGGGTTATGCGTTCCAGTCCGACGCCGGCAGTGCGGCCGGCCTGTCCAAGCCCGAGGCCGACTCGACGTTCCAGATCTACGACCCGCCCTACCTGCACTACGGCGTCGCCCGGCCGGTCATCACGGACAGCGACCCCAACGTGACCTGGAACCACGACCTGACGATCACGTCGCACCAGGCCGGCTCGATCGGCAAGGTCGTGCTCGTCCGCAACCCGTCGCAGACGCACCTCACCGACGGCGACCAGCGCACGGTCGAGCTGCGCATCCTGCACCAGAACGGCGACTCCATCAAGGTCGCCGTGCCCGGTAGCTCGGTGCTGCCGGCCGGTCCCTACATGCTGTTCATCGAGAGCAGCGCCACCGTCAACGGCAAGACCCGGTACGTCCCCTCGGTGTCGCGCCAGGTGAACATCGGCAGCGGGTCATCCGACAGCGAAGCCGCGACAAGTCCGGGCCGGCACCGGCACGTCACCGCCCGGCAGATGCGCCCGGCGGCGGCCCACGTCGCGACCCGCTCGGCCGGGACGCGCGCGGTCAGCCCGGCGACCGTCGCGAGCACGCTGCGGGCCACGCCGGTGGCGGAGCGCAGCCGGGTCTGGACGACCGGCCGTTGGCTGGCGACCGCCGCGTTCGGCTTCGGCGGGCTGTCCTGGCTGGTCCGGCGGCGGGTCCGGCGACGCAGCTAGCTCTGGGCCAGGCTCGTCCGCTCGGCGAGCCGGATGACTTCCAGCGCGAGCTCGTCCGGGAACTCGAGCGGCAGGAAGTGCGACCCGGGCAGCAGGTGCAGCTCGGCGTGCGGGATGCGTGATGCCGCCTCGACCATGTCGTGCATCGACGTCAGCACGTCGTAGCGGCCGGCGACGAGGGTCACCGGGACCGTCACGAACGCGAGGTCCATCGGCTCGTGCTCGGCCGCGGCGACGGCGAGGGAGAAGTACCAGCGGAAGTCGTGGGCGCGAAACTCCTCGAGCGCCGGGATCAGCCGATCAGGCTTGGCCGCCGGCAGCACGAATCCGCTGTGGTTGATGACCGATGCGGTCGCCCGGTTGAGTGGGATGTGAGCCGACACCCAGGACAGCTGCGGCCCGATGCGACGGCCGAGCTTCGCGGCGGCGACGCCCAGGTCGTGCCGGAATCGTCGCGGCACCCGCAACGGGCCGAACATCGCGCGGAACGTGCCGCCTGGCACCCCCGCCACGGCGATCAGACCGGCGACGCGGTCGGGGTGCGCGCGAGCGAACTCGAAGCCCACGTTGACCCCGAGCGACCAGCACGCGACGAGTGCTTGGTCGATGCCCTCGTGGTCCATCAGTGCGAGCATGTCCTCGACGTGGTTCTCGATGCGGATGCGGGTGGGGTCGCTGGGCCGCTCGCCGCCACCGGTGCCCCGGTAGTACCAGGTCGCGACGCGGAAGCCGCTGTCGGAGCGGACGATCGTCGGCCACGCGGCCGGCGGGGTGCCGAGACCGTTGGAGATCACCACCGGCAGGCCGTGGGCGGCGCCGTCGGCATCCGTTTCGCTGCGCCAGCCGGTGACCCGGGTGCCGTCACTGCTGGTGAAATCGAACC
>JAVEEH010000261.1 GCA_030840545.1 Frankiaceae bacterium
AAAAAGTCGGAACATGTCGGCGGATTCGGGAGCCGTGGACCGGCAGTCCACACGCCGGGCCGGCCAGACCTGACGCCGCGTCAGATACGCTGCCGACGTGGGAGCGCAGCAGACATTTCGGCTGTTCATCAACGGCGAGTGGGTCGAGCCGTCCAAGGGCGGCTACGCGGTCGTCAACCCCGCCACGGAGCAGGTGGTCGGCGAAGCACCCGAGGCCGGAGTCGACCAGGTCAACGACGCGGCGGCGGCTGCACGCGACGCCTTTCCCGCCTGGTCACGCACCCCACCCGGTGAGCGGGCCGAGGCGCTCCAGCGGCTGGCCGACGTCTTCGAGCGTCGGATCCCCGATCTGGTGCCGCTCGTGCAGGCCGAGACGGGTGCGACCATGCGCGTCGCCAAGACCTTGCAGGTCACCCAGTGCGCCGACCGGTTCCGGCGCTATGCCCGGCTGGCCAACGAGAACCACGACATCCCACTGCCGCCGTCGGTGATGCCGAACACGGCGCTGGCCAAGGGTGGGCTCATCGGCGCGGTCGTGGCCCGGCAACCGGTCGGCGTGGTCGCGTGCATCACGCCCTACAACTTCCCGCTCACCAACATGGCCGGCAAGGTCGCTCCTGCTCTGGCGATGGGCAACACCGTCGTCGTCAAGCCGGCACCGCAGGACCCGCTGGCCATCCTCCGGTTCGCGGAAGCCGCCGAGGAGGCCGGCCTGCCCCCCGGCGTCTTCAATGTCGTCACCGGCTCCGGCGCCGAGGCCGGCCAGGCGCTGGTCGAAGCCGACATCGACATGGTGTCGTTCACCGGCAGCACCCCCGTCGGGCAGCGCATCGCCGAGACAGCGGGCCGCGGCATGAAGCGGCTGCTGCTCGAGCTGGGCGGCAAGGGTGCCGGCATCGTGTTCGACGATGCGGACGTCGCCGGCGCCGTCGCCGGCATCGGCTCGTCCTGGTCGTTCCACTCCGGTCAGATCTGCACGGCGCCGACCCGCGTCATCGCCCATCGGGACGTGCACGACGAGCTGGTCGACAAGCTGGCGGCCTATGCCAAGTTCCTCAAGGTGGGAGACCCGCTCGCGGACGACACGATCGTCGGCCCGGTCATCACCGAGCTTCAGCGCGATCGGGTCGAGTCACTGCTGGACACCGGACGGCAGGACGGCGCCGAGTTCGTCGCCGGTGGCGTCCGCCCAGACCTCGACAGCGGCTTCTACGTCGCACCGACACTGCTCACCGGCGTCAAGAACGAGTGGCGGGTCGCTCAGGAGGAGTTCTTCGGGCCGGTCGTCGTCGTCGAGACGTTCGAGGACGAGGACGAAGCCGTCGCACTCGCCAACGGCACCCCGTTCGGCCTCTATGACTACGTCTGGTCCGCCGACAGCGTCCGGGCCTACCGGGTGGCGCGGCAGCTGCGCAGCGGCAACGTCGGCATCAACACGGTGCAGCGCAACCACGAGGCGCCGTTCGGTGGTTTCAAGCTCTCGGGCGTCGGTCGCGACGGCGGCGTGTTCGGGCTGCACGCCTACAGCGAGCTCCAGAGCATCGTCTTCCCGAGCTGAGGCTCCGACGGAGAGGCACGACATGCGTGGCGTCGTCTACGACGGAAACGACTACCAGGTCATCGACGACCTGACGGTCAAGGAGCCCGGCCCGGGAGAGGTCACTGTCCGCATCGAGGCCGCGGGCCTGTGCCACAGCGACCTGTCCGTGATCAGCGGCACCATCCCGTTCCCGACCCCCGTCGTGCTCGGACACGAGGGGGCGGGCGTCGTCGAGGCCGTCGGCCCCTCGGTGACTTCGGTCAAGGAAGGCGACCACGTGGTGCTCTCGACCCTGGGCAACTGCGGGTCATGCGAGCACTGCGACGCCGGGCGACCGACGATGTGCCGGTCGACGTTCGGAAGCCGTCCGCAGCCCTTCACCTGGCGCGGCGAGCCGGCCTACTCCTTCGCCAACGCCTCGGTCTTCTCCGAGCGGACGGTGGTGAAAGCCAACCAGGCCGTGCCGATCCCGAAGGACGTGCCGTTCGCCGCTGCTTCCCTCGTCGGCTGCGGCGTGCTCACGGGTGTCGGCGCGGTGTTGCAGCGAGCGCGTGTTCCGGCTGGCGCGAGCGTCCTCGTCATCGGCGTCGGCGGCATCGGCCTCAACGTCATCCAGGGTGCCGCGCTCGCGGGAGCATCGCGGATCGTCGCGGTCGACACCAACCCGCGCAAGGCTGAGATCGCCCGCCAGTTCGGCGCGACCGACTTCGTCGCGAGCACCGAGGCCGTTCGCGACGTGGCCAAGCGCGGCGTCGACTTCGCGTTCGAATGCGTCGGTCAGGTGAAGCTGATCCGAGCTGCCATCGACCTGCTCGACTGGGGCGGCACCTGCGTGATGCTCGGCGTGCCCGAGTCGACCGCGGAAGCCTCGTTCAACGTCGCCTCGATGTATCTCGACAAGGGCGTGCTGGGTTGCCGGTATGGCTCGTCCCAACCGCAGCGAGATGTCCGCCGTTATGTCGACCTCTACCGCAGGGGTCGGCTCAAGCTCGACGAGCTCGTGTCGGCGAGCTATCCGCTCGCGGACATGAAGACGGCTGTGCACGACCTCGAAGCCGGAGAGCTCGCCGCGCGCGCCGTGCTCACGTTCTAGCCGTGCACGCCGACTTGACCGCTGCTGCGCTCGTCACGAGCGAGTGCCAGAACGGTGTCATCGGTGTCGGGTCCGCGCTGCCGGAGCTGGCCGACGCCGCCCGCCACACTGTGCTGCCCAACGGTGCGCGACTGTGCGCGGCTGCACGCCAGGCCGGGGTGCCGGTCATCCACTGCGTGGCCGGTCGCCGTCCGGACGACCGCGGCTCCAACCGCAACGCCCGGCTGTTCGCAGCGATGCTCAAGTCGCCGGTGCGGCTCGACCTCGGCGAGCCGGCCACCGACGTCGTCGCGGACTTCGACGTGCACCCGTCCGATTTCGTGCTGTCGCGCATCCACGGGCTCAACCCGATGGCCGGGACCGACCTGGACCCGATCCTGCGCAATCTCGGCGTCCGCACTCTGGTTGTCGTCGGCGTATCGGTCAACGTCGCCGTGACCAACCTGACCATGGACGCCGTCAACCTCGGTTATCAGGTGGTGGTGCCCCGCGACGCGGTGGCGGGCTGGCCGTCGTCCTACGCCGATCAGGTCATCGACAACACCCTGCGGCTGCTCGCGGAGATCGTGGAGACCGACGACCTGGTCAAGGAGTGGTCAACCAGTCCACGATGAGCCGGTTGACCTCGGCGGGACGTTCCAGGTGCAGAAAGTGCCCGACGCCGTCGAGAATCTCGACGCGTGAACCCGTCGCCAGCTCGGCCTCCGTGCCGTCGGTGCCCTCGACTCCGAACGCCCCGTCAGCGGCGCCGTGCAGATAGAGCGTGGGCTGCGGCGCTGACGCGCTCGACAGGCCTTCCCCCCGGAACATGGCGCGGTAGTAGCCGATCGCGGCCTTGAGGTTGGCCGGGTCCCGGAGCGATGCCTTGACGTGCGCGACGTCCTCGGCGGCGTCGTACGACGGCGACCAGTCGCGCCACAGACCGTCGATGAACGCCATGTCGTCGCCGGGCACGACGAGCTCGGCCAGACCGGTCTGGAACAGGAAGATGTAGAAGCTGCGCTTGAGCTGGGCGTAGGTGAGGAACGCAGCTGCGGCCACGGCCGGCGGAGGCACCGCGACCGTCACGAGCCGACGCCACCGCTCGGGTGCACCGGCTGCGGCGGCGTAGGCCGCCATGGCACCCCAGTCGTGGCCGACGAGCACGGCGTCGGCATCGCCGCCCAGCGTCTCGTGCAACGCGTTGGCATCCGCGGCGAGGGTGGTGATCCGGTAGTCGCCGTCGGCGGGCACCGCGGTCGGGGAATACCCGCGCGTCCACGGAGCCACGGCCCGGAAGCCGGCAATGGCGAGCTCGGGGAGCAGGTGACGCCAGGTGTGCGCGGTGTCGGGAAAACCATGGACGCACAAGGCCAACGGCCCGGAGCCGCAGGTCAGGGTCCCGAACGTGATGCCGTTGGCTGTGATGCTGTCCTGGCGGATCTCCACCGTGCCTCCGTACGAACGATCTCCTGACGGGGCGTCAGATTAGGGTAAGCACGTGGACCTTCGCTTCTCCGCCGCGGACGAGGCGTTCCGGGCCGAGGTCAAGGGGTGGCTGGACGAGCACCTCGTCGGCGAGTTCGCCGAGCTTCGCGGCGCGGGCGGCCCAGGCCGTGAGCACGAAGGCTTCGAGACCCGCCGGGCCTGGGAGCGGCTGCTCGGTCGCGACGGCTGGGTCGGCATCGGCTGGCCGGCACCGCACGGACGCGGCCTGCCGCTGATGCAGCAGGTCGTGTTCCACGAGGAGTACGCGAAGGCAGCTGCCCCGCAGCGGGTCAACCACATGGGCGAGAACCTTCTCGCGCCGACACTCATCGCGTTCGGCACCGACGAGCAGTGCAGCCGCTTCCTCCCGCCGATCGCGAATGGGGCGGAGCTCTGGTGCCAGGGCTACTCCGAGCCCGGCGCCGGGTCGGACCTGGCCAACGTGGCGACGAAGGCCCGGCTCGACGGCGACGAGTGGGTGGTGACGGGACAGAAGGTGTGGACGTCGCTCGCGCATCTCGCCGACTGGTGCTTCGTCATTGCCCGCACCGACTCCGGCTCGTCCCGTCACAGCGGGCTGTCCTACCTGTTGGTGCCGATGGACCAACCGGGGGTCGACGTCCGGCCGATCGTGCAGCTGACCGGCACCTCGGAGTTCAACGAGGTCTTCTTCGATGGTGCCCGGACCGCGGCGGCCAACGTCGTGGGGGAGCCCGGCGACGGCTGGCGGGTGGCGATGGGGACGCTGGGCTTCGAGCGCGGCGTCGCGACCCTCGGCCAGCAGATCGGCTTCGGCCGGGAGCTCGACGCGGTGATCGACGCGGCCCGGCGCACCGGGGCAGTGGACGACCCGTTGCTGGCCGATCGGATCACCCGGGCCTGGATCGACCTGCGCGTGCTGCGCTACACCGCCTTGCGGATGCTGACCGCTGACGCCTCCAGCGGTGCACCATCCGACGCGGGCGCGTCCATCTCCAAGCTGTTGTGGGCCGGCTGGCACCAGCGGCTGGGCGAGCTCGCGATGTCAGTGCTCGGCGCCGACAGCACTGAGGTCGCGGCGTCCGGCGGTCTCGACGACCTGCAGCGGCTCTTCCTGTTCAGCCGGTCGGACACCATCTACGGCGGCTCCAACGAGATCCAACGCGACATCATCGCCCGCCGGGTGCTCGGCCTTCCGCGCGGCTGACACGCGGCCCGCCGCGGTGTCCGTCACAACGCGTTGAGCTGTGACACCAGCCATCTGCCGTGCACCCGCGACATGGTCATGCGGACCCGGCTCTGGTCGATGCGCGTGGTCGGAGTCTTCTGGCCGGTGAGCTGCTTGACCGACGCCTGGTCGACGAACAACAGCACCACGACCTCGTTGTGAGAGGCACTGACGACGCCGGGCGTGCTCGGTGAGGCCTGGACGATCGCCCGAGCCTGCTTGGCCTGGGCGAGCAGCTGAGCGGCCGTCTGCGCGTACTGCTTCGCGAACAGTCCGGTCGAGTCGGCCTTGGCCCGTGCGATGTCCGCGTCGATCGTGCGGTAGTCGTAGGACAGCACGTCCCGGGCGACCTGTCGGGCCGCCGCCACTGCCTCGCGTCGAGCGGTCTGCGTCTGCGCGTCGGCGCGGTCGTGCAGCCCGAGGACGACGACCGCGGCGGCCGCGGGGACACACAACGCGGCGGCGAGCGCCGCCGGCAGAGCAAGGCCGCGCCGCCGCGACGGGCGGGGCGCCCGTGCGGGGCGCGGCGGGCGCGCCTCGTGCCGGTGCCGTCCGCCCGCTGTCGGCCGGTCCTGGCTCATTGCGGCAGCCCCGCGAACGCGACGTCGCTCACGAGCCAGTGTCCGTTGACCCGCTGCAGCGTCATCACCATCCGGTAGTGCTTCAACACCGGCTGCGGTGCAGCGGTCGTGGCGACCGTTGCGTCCGTCGCCAGCACGACCTGCGCGCTGCCCGCGGACAGCGACAGCCTGACCAGCCCGGCAGAGAGCACCGAGCCACTCGACTGCGACTTCTCGCGCGCCAGCACCGCGGGGAACTGCGCGCGTTCCGACTCGAACTTGGCCCGCAGGCCGCCGGTCGCTCCGGCGAGGATGCGGTCGAGGTCACGCGTGGCCGACGTATAGCTCAACGTCGTCAGGTTCACTGCCTCCTGCCGCGCCGCCTGGAGCACTCCCTGCCGGGCGTCGTCCCGGCTGGAGCGGTCGTTGGTGCGCAGCACGAGGATCACGACGAGTGCGATCAGGGCTGCGAGCACGAGGAAGGGCAGCGCGAGCAGCAGGCCCCGGCCCGCATGCCGCGCTTGCGCAGCCTCGCCCGACCCCTCGGGGTCTAGCTCATCGGGCCGAACAGCAACCACATCCACGAACGATCTCCCAACACGCGCTGCTCACCGCCGGTGGACCCGAGCACGTAGCTGCTCCCGTCCGGGACCGAGAACAGCTGGCCGAGGCCGGTGCCGATGCTGGTGGCACCGACCCTCGCCGTCCCGACACCAGATGATCCACCACCGCCGGGAAGGCCCTTGTTCTGGCGGTAGCTGGGCTCGTCGCCGAGGCGCTTGCCGTCCGGCTCCGGCGCCATGCGTGCACCACGAACGTTGACGTCGGCAGAGGTCGGCTCCTTGCAGAACGACCCATAGCGGATCGGCGGGTACTTCAGGGCCGTCGGCAGCCGCCGCTTGGCCGGGTTCAGATAGCCCTTCTTGCAGGGTTGGTGGTCGTTGGCAGGCGGGATCGGTACGCCGAACCGGGTGGAGCCGTTGCCCGGGAACAGCCCGAACGACGTCGCGACGACGTAGGGATAGATGATCAGGATCTGGCGCAGGGCCGGGATGCGTACGGCGGTGACCTGGCCGAGCGATGTCAGGTTGCCGAGCAGGATCGGCAGGGTGGCGTCGATGCTGTGATCGAGCGCGATGAGCTGGGTCGCTGCGGGCGCGCCGTTGTCGATGACCGCCCGCAGGTCGGTGTCGCTGGACCGCAAAGCGTCGGTGAACTTCGCGAGGTTGTTGGAGAACCGCACGATGCTCGACGACAGGGAGTTCTGGGTGTCGAGGACGGTGCCGCTGTCCTGGATCAGTGACACGGTCTGCGGCAGCGCGGCTTGCGCCGACGCGAGCAGCGCGTGGGTCGAGTCCAGCAACCGGCGCAGGTCCGGGCCGGTCTCGGCGAATGCCGTGCCGAGCTCGGTCACGACAGTGTGGAGATCGTTTCGAGGCACCGAGTTGACGAGCCGGTCGAGGTTGACGAGCAGATCCTGCGTCGACACCGGCAGCGTCGTCCGGGACTGCGGGATGACACTGCCGGCGTGCAGGTAGGGCCCCCCCGTGGCCGACGGCCGCAGGTCGATGAACTGCTCACCGATCGGAGAGCCGTTGCCGACGACGGCAGCCGTGCCGGCCGGGATCTTTGTGGTCGACGTCAGCTCGAGTGCCACCCGGATGCCGTTCGGACGCAGCGTGATGCCACCCACGCGTCCCACCTCGACGCCCCGGTAGGTGACGCTGGCAGTGGTGAACAGGCCACCGGAGTCGGACAGGTCGACGTAGGCCGTGTAGCGCTGGCCGAGCAGAGTCTGCCCGAGACCGATGTAGTGCAGCAGGATGTAGCTGATGCCGAGCACCGCGATGACGACGAACACGCCCGCCTTGATCCACACGCTGCGGCCGATCACGAGAACACCCCCAGCAGGAGGCCGTCGATCGTCGTGCCCGGCGCCCAGCGGGTGACGGCACGCGGCACCTTCGGCACCTTCAGGCCCTTGGGCAGCGAGCCGCCGGGCCCTGAGTCGGCGCCGGCCCGGGAAGGCCGCGCGCGGGCGGCGGCCCCGCCCCCCGGGCCGAACGTCTGCAGGAGCGAGGCGGCCGAAACGTCCAGGGTCAGCGAGAGGTTTCCGTAGTCGCCGAAGTACTCGTTCTCCACGGTGTCGGCGGTCGGGTAGGTGAGCAGTACGCCGAGGGTCTCCGGGATGACGCTGCCCACCTTGGCGAGCTGTGACAGCGTCGGCTGCAGGTTGCGCAGGTTGGCCACCAGGTCGGCGTGCGAGGCGTTGACGACGTGTGCGGCTACGTCGCCGAGGTGCTGCACCGACACGAGCATCGTCGTCAGCCGCTGCCGGTCGTCGGCAAGGATCCGGACGGCGCCCGGCACCCGATCGAGTGCGTTGACGAGAGACGCCTCCTGCCGGCGTACGGTCCGGGTCAGCGTGTCGAGACCCTCGAGCGCGCGGATGATCGCCGCCTTCTGCGCGTCGAGACCGGCGACGAACACGTTGAGGTTGTCGAGCAGGTCGCGGGTGACGCCGGTGCGACCGGACAGCGCCGTCGCCAGCTCGTGGGTGATCGTGTGCAGCTGGCTCACGCCGCCACCGTTGAGCAGCATCGACAGTGCGCCGAGGACCTCCTCCACGCTGGCGTCGGTGTTCGTGCGATCGAGTCCGATGACCGCGCCGTTCACCAGGTGGCCGCTGGGCGGCACGGCGGTCGGAGCCTCGAGCTCGACGAACTTTTCGCCCAGGACGCTGGTCTGCTCGACACGGGCGATGGTGTTGGCGGGCAGGTGCACCGAGTCGCGCAGCTGGCAGGCGACGACGGCGTGGCGACCTTCGACCGCGATGCTCTTCACGTGGCCCACCGTCGCGCCGTTGACCTTCACCGCGGAGTAGGGCACGAGGTCGAGCACGTCGCCGAACCGGACGTTGACGGTGTAGGTGTGCGCTCCGGTCCCGGCGGCGCCAGGTAGGGGCAACGAGTAGACGCCGTGGAAGCCGCAGCCGGCCGCACCCAGGGCGGTGGCAAGGCCGATGCCGACGAGGCGGATGAGGCGTCTCACCGCTTGCCTCCAGACGCCGGCAGCGGGAGGTTCTTCAGCGGCTTGAGCTGGTCGAGGCACTGCTGCGGGTCGCCGCCGACCGACTGGTAGAGCTGGCAGACGAACAGCGCGGGGTTGTCGGTGACGACGTTGTCGAAGCGCGCGTTGTAGGTGCGTGCCGACGGCGTGTACATGTGCGGGTAGTTGCTGATGCCGACGGCGCCGAAGTCGACCATGTGCGCCAGCAGCACCCGCTCGCGGGCAAGGATGTTGGCGACCTTGGTCAGCGCGCTGACGTCCGTCGCGAGCGCGCCGCGGTTGTCCTTGATGAAGCTCGCAACCTCGTTGAGCGCGATCCCCAGGTTGTGCAGTGCGGCCGAGAACGAGGCGCTCTCGTCGGCGAGCTGCTGGGAGACGTCGGCGAGGTCGGTGGTGAACGTCCGTGTCTCGCTGTCGTGCCGGGCCAGCTCGGTGGTGAACGACTGCAGGTTGCGCACGGTCGAGAACAAGGCGTCGCGGTTGTCTCCCAGCGTGCCCATGAGCTGGGAGAGGCGAACGATCGTCGTGTGCCCCTGCGTACCCTCTCCGCGCAGGTTGGCGGCGCCGACGGAGATCGCGCGCCCGAGGGCGCCCGTGCTGTTGGCGCCCTCCGGGCCGAGCGCCTTGGACAGCTCGACGAGGTTGCCGGTGAGCTGGTCGAGCTCGACCGGGATCTGCGTGCGCGCGAGCGGGATCGTTGCGTGGTCGGCGAGCACCGGTCCACCGCTGTAGACCGGGCTGAGCTCGATGACGCGGTCCGCGACGAGCGTGGGCTCGTCGACAACGGCGAACGCGCCGGCCGGCACCTTGCGTTTGGCGTCATAGCGGAGCACGACGCGGACGCGATCCCCGACCGGGGTCACGGACGTGACGGTGCCGATCTTGATGCCGAGCACGTCGACCTCGGAGCCGGGGTAGAGGTGCACGGCGAGCGGCAGGTAGGCGACCGCGGTCTTCTGCGCCGGTGGTGTGAAGAGCTGGATCCCGATGAAGACGATGGCAGCAAGTGCGACCACCAGTGCGATGACCTTGGTGGCGACGCTGTTGAGGATGGCGTTCATCGGCCCCGCCCCCCTTGCGCGACGGCGCGTTGGGCCGCACCCACGCCGAGCAGATCGCCGAGGGTGCGGGGTCGGGCAGCGGACACCTTCGGGCTCGCACCGCCGACCTGGATCGGGTTGGTTGCGTTGATGGCCGTGCCGTCGAACCACGGGCCCGAGCCGGTGGCGTCGACCTCGCCACGGAGGAAGACGTAGAGCTCCTTGACGATCTGGTCGAGGTTGTCCTGGTGCGCGTTGAGGACGGCCAGCACGTCGTGGAGCTGCTGCAGCGCCGGCTTCAAGGTCGCTTGGTTGTCGTGCACCAGGCCGGTCAGCTGTTGGGCCATCGCGCTGGTGTTGGCCAGCAGTGAGTCGATGACCGCCCGGCGCTGCTGGAGCATCACCAGGAGCTGGTCCCCGGCGCCGAAGATCTTGGTGAAGTCCTGCCGGCGTTGGGCGAGCACGCCGGTGAGCACGTCGGCCCGCTTGAGCAGCTCGGTCAGCTGCCCGTCACGGGACGCGATCGTCTGCGAGAGCCGGGACAGCCCACCGAGCATCGACCGCACGGCAAGCGGTGAGTCCTTGAACGTCGTGGCCAACGTGTCGAGCGCCGTGGCCAGCTGCTTGGTGTCGATCGCGCCCACGGTCGTGGCCAACCCCTGGAAGGCCGGCTCGATGTCGAACGGCTGTCTCGTCTGCGTGAGCGGGAGCTCGCGGCTGCCGGGCCAGCTGCCCGGACCGGCGGGGGTGAGCGAGAGGTACTTGTTGCCCAGCAGCGTGGCGATCTGGATCGACGCGGTCGACTGCATGCCGAGATGCACGCCGCCGCTGGTGATGTTGAAGCCGATCCGAACGTGCGTGCCTTCGAGGCCGACGCTCGTCACCTTGCCGACGACGACGCCGCCGACCATCACCCGGTCGCCCTTGCGCAGCCCCTCGGCCCGCATGAACGCAGCGCTGTAGGCGTGGCCCGAGGTGAACGGCAACTTGTCGATGTTGAACGACAGCAAAAGGAGCACGGCCATGAGACTGAGGAAGACGACGCCGATGGGCACTGGCTCCATCTCGCGGAACGGCTTCAGGTAGAGCCAGTTGGGTCGCCTCACTTGGGCACCCCCACCGGATTGATGTGGCACCGCTTCGCCGAGTTGATCTGGAACGGTGTCTCGGTGCCGTCGGGCCGGATGAAGTTGACGGCACAGACATAGAAGTTGAGGAACGCGCCGTAGCTTGCCTCCGGCGTCGCCACCTTGAGCTTGAACGGCGTGTAGGTGAGGAAGTGCTGGATCAGTTTGCGGCTCGCGGGCGCGTTCAAGCCCTCCGCGAG
>JAVEEH010000273.1 GCA_030840545.1 Frankiaceae bacterium
CGGTTTGGCGCAGGGGTTCTTCTTCGGCCGTCCGGCTCCGACTGCGCTGCCGGCCCGCCTGCCCGGAATTGCTCTTCCGCACCCGCGCGGCCACCAGCGGCGACTGGCGCGCGTCGGTCAGCCGCCCTTCGCCACCGTGAACGACTCGATCACCACTGGCTGCACCGGTGCACCGTCACCGGGACCGTTGGAGTTGTCGGCGCCCTTGGCGGCGACCGCACGCACCAGGTCGAGACCTTCGACGACCCGGCCGAAGGGCGTGTAGGCCGGCGGCAGCGCGGTGTCGGCATAGACGATGAAGAACTGGCTCCCGCCGCTGTGTGGCTGACCCGTATTGGCCATCGCCACAGTCCCCGCCGGATAGGCAGCGCCCTTGAGGTTCTCGTCCGGGATCGTGTAGCCGGGTCCACCTCGTCCGGTCCCGGTGGGGTCACCGCACTGGAGGACGAAGATGCCTGATGTCGTCAGCCGATGGCACGGGCTGTGGTCGAAGAAGTGATGCCCGGCGAGGAACGCGAACGAGTTGACGGTGTGCGGTGCCTGCTTCCCGTCGAGCGCCACGACGATGGTGCCGCAGTTCGTGACGATCGTGGCCGTATAGGTGGCCGGACCGATCGTCAGCGGCGGCTCGGACTTGAACTGCTGCGGAGCCGGCGCGCTGGACGTCGGCGGTTGGCAGGACAGGGCGCCGGCCGTCTGACTCTGCGTCGGTCCGGGCTGACTGGTCACCCGGTCGCTGCCACTTGATCCGCTGCAGCCGGACAGTCCGATGGCTGCTACGACCCCAACGAGTGCAAGGTGGCGACGGCTCACGCCTGCACCGATGTGACGGTGATCAGGAAGATCAGCGTCTCGTTCGGCTTGATGCTGCCCTGTCCGGTCGGGCCGTAGCCGAGGGCGGCCGGGATGACCAGCTCGCGGACGCCGCCGGCCCGGACACCGATCAGGCCCTGGTTCCAACCCTGGATGACCGAGGCCTGACCAAGTGGCTTGACCTCGAACGGTGATCCGCCGTGCATATAGGAAGCATCGAACACCTTGCCGTCGCTGCAGGAGATGCCGATGTAGGTCACCGAGACAGCGGACCCTTGCTTGGCCGGCTTGCCGTGCCCCTGCTTGACGTCCTTGATGACGAGCTTGGTCGGTGCCTTGCCCGACACGGGCGGGACGGTGGGCTGCCCCTTGCTCGGCGGGTTGGGTTTGATGGCGGCGCACTTCACTGGTGCCGCCGGTGGCGGTGTCGTGGCGGTGGGCGTGACGGGTGGGGTCACGGTGGCGGTGGGCGTGACCAACGCGGCGGACTTGTTGTCCGAGCCGAGGAACTGGATCGCGAGGAAGACGATCAGCGCCACCACGGCGAGGGTTCCGGCCGACGCACCGACGATCGTGTTGCGGCGCCGACGCCGCGCACGGACCTGCTGCTCGCGGAGCCTGCGTCGTTCGTAGCGGCGGCGGGCGAGCTCGCGCTCACGCCGGCGGCTGTTGGCCACGGTTCCTCCGGTGCGGAGGTCGCTGCGCGGCAGCGACCTGGCGGATCGGGTGCGGTCGGTGATGTCCTGGCGAGTCTACGGACGTGGTGATTCTGGTTCGCGGAGCCGGACCAGGCCTCGGTAGGCTCGCCGCGCGCGCCGTCGCGCTCATCATCTCGAAAGCCTGTCGCACCCGGAGGGACGTCCGTGCTCGTCGTCGGGTTCCCTGCCGGCCCCTGGCAGACGAACTGCTGGGTGGTCGCCCCCGCCGCGGGCGAGGAGTGTGTCGTCATCGACCCCGGGCACGGCGCCGAAGGGCCACTCGACGAGATCTTGACCCAACACCACCTCCGTCCGGTCGCCGTGCTGCTCACCCACGGCCACGTCGACCACATCTGGTCGGTGGTGCCGGTGTGCGGCGCCAAAGGCGTGCCCGCCTTGATCCACCCGGCTGACCGGCAGATGTTCGTGGATCCGGGCAGTGCCATCGGAGCGCCACCCGGCACACCGATCCTCGGTCGCCTCGACTGGGCCGAGCCCGACGACGTCCGCGAGCTGCGCGACGGTGAGGTGCTCACCCTGGCCGGCCTCGACCTGCGGGTCGACGAGACACCCGGGCACACGCCCGGTTCGGTGACGTTCGGCAGCGCGACGGAGCTGTTCTCCGGCGATCTGCTCTTTGCCGGGTCGATCGGCCGGACGGACTTCCCCGGCGGCTCGTTCGAGCAGATGCAGCGTTCGCTGCTGCGGGTGCCGCTCGCCCTGCCGGACGAGACCGTCGTACGGCCCGGGCACGGTCCGGACACGACGATCGGCCGCGAACGGGCCACCAACCCGTTCCTGCTGGACCTCGCCACCTCGCCGCCGGCGCGTGGGCTGTGACCCAGTCGTTTCAGGGACCGAAGGGCACTTTCGACCTCCTGCCGCCGGACTCCGAGCTGTGGCTGCACGTGCGCGAGGCCATGGCCGCCCCGCTCCGGACCGCCGGCTACGGCTATATCGAGACGCCGGTGTTCGAGGACACCGCACTGTTCGAACGCGGCGTCGGCGAGTCGACCGATGTCGTCAGCAAGGAGATGTACTCCTTCGTCACCCGGGGCGACGATCGAGTGACGCTGCGGCCCGAGGGCACTGCGGGCGTGGTCCGGTCGGCGGTGCAGCACCGCCTTTACGCCGGCCAGCTGCCGGTCAAGCTGTGGTACTCGGGATCGTTCTTCCGCTACGAGCGGCCACAGGCAGGCCGCTACCGGCACTTCAGCCAGGTCGGAGCCGAGGCCCTCGGTCTCGACGACCCGGCGCTCGATGCCGAGCTCGTCGCACTGGGCGTGCGCGCCTTCGCCGACCTCGGGCTCCGCGAGGTCCGACTGCTGATGAACTCCCTGGGTGACGCGACCTGCCGTCCGGTCTATCGCGCCCGGCTGCAGGAGTTCCTCCGCAGCCTCGACCTCGACGCCGAAACGCGCCGCCGGGTCGAGCTCAACCCGCTGCGGGTGCTCGATGACAAGCGTCCGGAGGTGCAGGCGCAGCTCGCCGACGCACCTGTCGTCGCAGACTCGCTCTGCGATGCGTGCCGGGCGCACTACGCCGCCGTGCGCGGTCACCTGGCCGACCTCGGCGTCGACTGGGCTGAGGCGCCGCGGCTGGTGCGGGGACTGGACTACTACACGCGCACGACGTTCGAGTTCCAGCACGACGGGCTCGGCGCGCAGAGCGCGGTCGGGGGCGGTGGTCGCTATGACGGCTTGTCCGAAGACGTTGGTGGCCCGCCGATGCCGGGCATCGGCTGGGCGCTCGGTGTCGACCGCACCGTGCTCGCGATGCGGGCTGAAGGCGTGGAAGCGCCGGTGTCGTCGCGGTG
Source organism: Frankiaceae bacterium (assembly GCA_030840545.1). Lineage (GTDB taxonomy): Bacteria > Actinomycetota > Actinomycetes > JAFAQI01 > JAFAQI01 > JAFAQI01. The sequence goes on from JAVEEH010000273.1 coordinate 3,328, forward strand.
CGACGTCTACGCGGTGCCGCTCGGAGCCGAGGCCAAGCGTCGGCTGCTCGTCCTCGTGGACGAGCTGCGCCGCAGCGGGATCGCGGCGGACCTCGCCTTCGGCGACCGTGGGCTCAAGGGTGCGATGAAGGGCGCCGACCGCTCGGGCGCTCGGCTCGCGGTGGTGGTCGGCGACCGCGACCTCGAGACCGGTGTCGGTCAGCTCAAGGACCTCGCGACGGGAGAGCAGGTGGCTGTGCCGCTCGATGACGTCGTGGCCGTGATCAGGGAGAAGCTCACGTGATGCGAACCCACGGCGCCGGGACCTTGCGCCGCGAGCACGTCAGCGAGGCGGTCGTCCTCACAGGCTGGGTCGCTACCCGACGCGATCACGGCGGCGTCACCTTCGTCGACCTGCGCGACGGCAGCGGCGTTGTCCAGGTGGTGATCCGCGACCTGCCTGAAGCCCACGCGCTGCGCACGGAGTGGTGCGTCAAGGTGACCGGGACCGTCGGTGAACGCAAAGCCGGCAACGAAAACCCCGACCTCCCGACCGGCGAGGTGGAAGTGGCTGCGGGCGCCGTCGAGGTGCTCAGCGAGAGCGCGACTCCGCCGTTCCCCATTCACGGATCGGACGCCATCGAAAGCGGCGTCGACGAGGTGACGCGGTGGAAATACCGCTATCTCGACCTGCGTCGCACCGGGCCGGCGGGAGCGTTGCGCACGCGAGCGCAGGCCGTCTCCGTCATCCGGCGCGTCATGGAGCGCCACGACTTCCTCGACGTCGAGACGCCCTATCTCACCCGCTCGACCCCCGAGGGTGCGCGCGACTTCCTCGTGCCGGTGCGGCTGCAACCCGGTCACTGGTATGCGTTGCCGCAGTCTCCACAGCTGTTCAAGCAGCTGCTGATGGTCGCCGGGATGGAGCGCTACTACCAGATCGCGCGCTGCTTCCGCGACGAGGACTTCCGGGCCGATCGCACCCCGGAGTTCACCCAGCTCGACATCGAGATGTCGTTCCTCGACGAGGAGGACATCTTCAGTCTCACCGAGGAGCTGTTCGCCGAGCTGTGGCGTGAGGTGTTGGGGGTCGAGTTGCCGACGCCGTTCCCGCGGATCTCCTACTGGGAGTCGATGCGTCGCTTCGGCTCGGACAAGCCCGACTTGCGCTTCGAGCTCGAGCTCGTGGATCTGACCGGGCACATGGCCGGCACAGATTTCCGGGTCTTCCAAGCCGAGCACGTCGGCGCTGTCGTCGTCCCGGGTGGCGCCGCCTACACCCGCAAGGAGCTCGACGGCTGGCAGGAGTGGGCACGGTCCCGCGGGGCGAAGGGCGTCGCCTGGCTGCTCGTGCCGGATGACGGGTCGGAGCTGCGCGGGTCGGTCACGAAGCTCGAGCCCGAGCGGTTGCGGGCGCTGCCCGCCGCGGCCGGCGCCAAGCCGGGGGACGCGATCCTGTTCGCCGCCGGCCCCCGTCGTACGACGTTGGAGCTGCTCGGCGCGTTGCGCAATGCAGTCGCCCGCCAGAGAGGGCTGGTCCGGGACGGCGAGTGGCGGTTCCTCTGGGTCGTCGACGCGCCCATGTTCGAGCCGGTGTCTCAGGACAACCCGGCGGTGGGCGAGTCGGCCGTCGCCGGCTGGACCGCCGTCCACCACCCGTTCACGGCACCGACGCAGGCGTGGGAGGACACCTTCCACACCGACCCGGAGCACGCTCTGGCCCGTGCCTACGACGTGGTCGGCAACGGCATGGAGCTCGGTGGTGGGTCGATCCGTATCCACCGGCGGGAGATGCAGCAGCGGGTTTTCGACGTGATCGGGCTGACCCGTGACGAGGCGGAGAGCAAGTTCGGCTTCCTGCTCGAGGCGTTCGGCTTCGGGCCGCCGCCGCACGGCGGCATCGCGTTCGGGCTCGACCGGCTGGCTGCGACACTCGCCGGCACCGACGCCATCCGGGAGGTCATGGCGTTCCCCAAGGCGTCCAGCGGCGGCGACCCGTTGACCGGGGCCCCGACCCCGATCACGGAGCGGCAGCGCAAGGAAGCCGGCATCGACGTCCGCCCCACGTAGGCTCGCTCGCGTGGCCGGCGACCTTTTTGCGCAGGCGGCCGAGGAGGCCGCGTGGGCGGTCGCACCACTCGCCGCCCGCATGCGGCCGACGACCCTCGACGAGGTGGTCGGCCAGGACCACCTGCTCGGCCCCGGCTCGCCGTTGCGCCGGCTGGTCGAGGGCGGCGGCACGACAAGTGCCCTCCTGTGGGGCCCGCCGGGCAGCGGCAAGACCACCGTGGCCAGGCTCATCGCCAGTGGCCGCAGGTTTGTCGAGCTCTCCGCCGTCACCGCCGGGGTGAAGGACGTCCGGGCCGCCATCGAGGACGCGAAGGACCGCCTCGGCCTCGGCGGCGAGCACACCGTCCTCTTCGTCGACGAGGTGCACCGCTTCAACAAGTCTCAGCAGGATGCGCTGCTGCCGGGGGTCGAGTCCGGACTCGTCACGTTCGTCGGTGCGACCACGGAGAACCCGTTCTTCTCGGTGATCTCCCCGCTGCTCTCCCGGTCCTTGCTGCTGACGCTCGCACCCCTCGACGACGATGGTTTGCGCATCCTGGTGGAGCGCGCACTCGCCGATAAGCGGGGACTCGGCGGTCGGCTCCGGCTGGCCGACGACGCGATGGACCACCTGCTGCGGCTGGGCGGTGGAGACGCCCGCCGTGCGCTCACCGCGCGCGAGGCGGCCGCCGGAGCCGCTGACGCGCTCGGGCTCGCCGAGATCGACCTGGGCACGGTCGAGCAGGCCCTCGACCGGGCTGCGGTGCGCTACGACCGCGAGGGCGACCAGCACTACGACGTCGTCAGCGCGTTCATCAAGAGCATCCGCGGCTGTGACGTGGACGCGTCCCTGCACTACCTGGCCCGGATGATCGAGGCGGGGGAGGACCCCCGGTTCATCGCGCGCCGGCTGGTCATCCTGGCGAGCGAGGACGTGGGTCTCGCCGACCCCGCCGGTCTGGGCGTCGCGGTGGCAGCGGCGCAGGCCCTGGACCTGGTCGGGCTGCCCGAGGCACGGCTCAACCTTGCCCAGGCCACCATCTATCTCGCTCTCGCACCGAAGAGCAATGCGGTCATCACGGCGATCGAGGCTGCCAGCGCCGACGTGCGGGCCGGGCTGGCCGGCCCGGTCCCGGCGCACCTTCGCGACGCCCACTACGCGGGCGCGCGTCGGCTGGAGCATGGCAAGGGCTACCGGTATTCTCACGACTTCCCGGGCGGGGTCGCGACCCAGCAGTACGCCCCTGACGCCGTCGCCGACCGGGACTACTACCGTCCAACGGAGCGAGGGGCAGAGCGGGCGGCCGCCCAACGGCTGGCCTTCTTGCGCAACACCCTTCGCGGCAAGAACCCCGACGACCCGGACGACCACGACAAGGAGCAGGGCAGCCGATGATGACCCTCGCAAGCGGTGGCGGGCTCTCGGGCGGAGAGGTCGCCGGGCTGATCGTCGCCGTGTTCTGGGCCGTGCTGGTCTGCTTCATGGCCTACGTCCTGGTCAAGCTCGGCAAGGTCGTCGGCGACACGAGCAAGCTCGTGACCGGCGTCGCAGACCAGACCGTGCCGCTGCTCGGCGAAGTCACCAACTCCGTCGTGCACGTCAACGCCGAGCTCGAGCGGGTCGACGCGATCACCGCCAACGTGCAGTCGATCTCCAGCAACGTCTCGGCGCTCACCTCCGTCTTCGCCGCCACGCTCGGCTCACCGGTGATCAAGGTCGCCGCGTTCTCCTACGGCGTACGCCGTGCGATGAATGACCGGCGCGAACACGACTTCCGCAAGCGAGTCAAAGCGGAGACGAAGGCGGACAAGAGTGCTCGTCGGGCGGCCAAGAAGTCGGCGGGGGCAACAGGGTGAGACGGCTGTTCTACGTTGCCCTCGGCGCGAGTGCAGGCGTGCTGCTCGTCCGCCGGATCACCGCTGCGGCAAATCGATGGACGCCGGAGGGCATCGCCGCTCAGGCTGGTGGTGCCGGCGACCGGATCGGCGTCTGGTGGGCGGAGGTGCAGCACTTCGCCGCGGAGCGCGAGGCAGAGCTCCGCGAGGCGCTGGGCCTCGACCAACCCGACGATGCATCGGAACGGTGAGGTCGACTCCATGAGATCGGCAGAGATCCGCGAGCGCTTCCTGCGGTTCTTCGAGGCACGCGACCACACTGTGGTGCCCTCGGCCTCGCTGATCGCCGACGACCCCACGCTGCTGCTCGTGCCTGCGGGCATGGTGCCGTTCAAGCCCTACTTCCTGGGCGATGTGCCGGCGCCGTTCCCGCGCGCGGCCAGCGTGCAGAAGTGCGTGCGAACCCCGGACATTGACATCGTCGGCACGACGACCCGGCACAACACGTTCTTCCAGATGGCCGGGAACTTCTCCTTCGGCGACTACTTCAAGGAACGCGCCATCCCGTTGGCCTGGGAGCTGCTCACTCTGTCGCAGGACGATGGCGGTTACGGCTTCGACCCGCAGCGGCTCTGGGCGACCGTCTACGACGACGACGACGAGGCCTATGACATCTGGACCCGGGTGGTCGGCCTGCCACCCGAGCGGGTGCAGCGGCGGGGCAAGGCGGACAACTACTGGCACATGGGTGTGCCCGGCCCGGGCGGTCCGTGCAGCGAGATCTACGTCGACCGCGGGCCGGAATATGGCATCGACGGTGGACCGATCGCCGACGAGGAGCGCTATCTCGAGGTCTGGAACCTCGTCTTCATGCAGTCCGAGCTGAGTGCTGTCCGCAGCCGGGACGACTTCGACATCCGTGGCGACCTGCCGGCCAAGAACATCGACACCGGCATGGGAATGGAGCGGATGGCGGTCCTGCTCCAGGGCGTCGACAACGTCTACGAGACCGACCTGCTCCGGCCGCTGCTCGACCTTGCCAGCTTCATCACCGGCGTGCGCTACGGCGACCACGAGCGCTCCGACGTGCAGCTGCGCGTCATCGCGGACCACACGCGCACGAGCACGATGCTGATTGCGGACGGCGTCGTGCCGGGCAACGAGGGCCGGGGCTATGTGCTGCGGCGCATCCTGCGGCGAGTCATCCGCAACCTTCGACTGCTGGGGGCGGACCGCCCGGCCGTGACCGAGCTCATCGCGCAGGCGTGTGAGGTGATGGGTCCGTCCTACGGGGAGGTGCTCACCGACCAGGTCCGGATCGAGGCGGTTGCGGCGCAGGAAGAGGAGTCGTTCCTGGCAACCCTGCGCACCGGGTCCACGATGTTCGACCGCATCGTCGACGACCTCGGCAAGCGGGGGGCGACGACGCTCCCCGGCGAGCAGGCGTTCTCGCTGCACGACACCTACGGCTTCCCCATCGATCTGACGCTCGAGATGGCGCGCGAGCACGGGCTCTCGGTCGATGAGGACGGATTCCGCCGCCTCATGGACGAGCAGCGCCTGCGCGCCAAGACCGATGCGCAGGAACGCAAGACCGGCCACGTCGACCTCAGCGTCTACCGCTCGTTGCTGGACTCGAGCGGCACAACCACGTTCACCGGCTATGTCGAGGTCGAGGCGGAGGCGACCCTGCGCGGGCTGCTCGTCGAGGGCATCGCCGTCGACATGGCCACCGAAGGCGCCGACGTCGAGATCACTCTCGACCGCACGCCGTTCTATGCCGAGTCCGGTGGCCAGCTGGCCGACCACGGCACGATCACGCTCGACAGCGGGGCGGTCGTCGAGGTCTACGACGCGCAGAAGCCGCCGGGACTGGCTGACCTCGTCGTGCATCGCGGTCGGGTCGTCAACGGTGAGCTCACGGTCGGCACTCCGGTCGTGGCGCGCGTGGACGTCGAACGCCGCAAAGCGGTGTCGCGGGCGCACACCGCGACGCATCTGGTGCATCAGGCGATCCGTCGCGCGCTCGGCGAGCAGGCGGCGCAGGCCGGCTCGCTCAACGATGCGGGGCGCTTCCGGTTCGACTTCTCCTCGCCGACGGCGGTGCCGGCGAGCGTCCTGGCCGACGTAGAAGCCGAGGTCAACACGATCCTGCTCGACGACCTGCCCGTCCGCGCATTCGTCACGACGCAGGACGAGGCGCGCAAGCTCGGCGCCATCGCGCTGTTCAACGAGAAGTACGGCGAAGCCGTGCGAGTCGTCGAGGTCGGTGAATACGCTCGCGAGCTCTGCGGTGGCACGCATGCGGCGCGGTCGGCACAGCTCGGGCTGGTGAAGCTGCTGGGTGAGTCCTCGATCGCAAGTGGAGTCCGCCGCATCGAGGGGCTGGTCGGCGCCGACGCCTTCGGGTTCCTGGCTCGCGAGCATCTGCTGGTCGCACAGCTGACCGACGTGCTCAAGGTGCGACCGGAGGAGCTCGTCGACCGGGTGCACACCGCGATCTCACGCGTGCGCGAGCTCGAGAAGGAGCTCGAACGGATGCGGGCGGCTGATGTCCTCGAGCAGGCCGGTGACCTGGTCGCCGGTGCAACTGACGAGTACGGCGTCGCTGTCGTGGCGCATCGCGCGCCGGACGGCACTTCGGGCGACGACCTTCGCAAGCTCGCGCTCGACGTCCGGTCCCGGCTGAGCGCCGATCGGCCGGCCGTCGTAGCGACCCTCGCGGTGACTGACGGCCGGCCGGTCGTCGTGG
>JAVEEH010000280.1 GCA_030840545.1 Frankiaceae bacterium
CGGCGGTCAAGGAGCGCAACACGTCGTCGGCGTCCGGAGCGACCGTCGGGGCGGCAGCCGTCGCCACCCGCCGGGTCGGGTCGATGCCGACGTGCGAGGTCAGGGGCAGCGTGGTCGCGTCGACGACGGCCCAGCGGCCGTCGTGCGGGAGCAGGACCGCGCTCACCGCAGCTCCGCCGATCAGTGCGTCCTCGACCAGGACTGCGGCCGAGAAGCCGCCGTCGCGCAGGCCCGCGTCGGTGCGCGTGCGCAATGCCTCGCTGCCGTGCCGGCGGACGAGGAGCGCCGCGAGCATTGTCGGCAGCACCGGTCCCGGCGCAAGCGCATAGCCGAAGGCCTCGACGGCCACACATACGTCGAGCACGGAGCCGTCGAACGGGAGAGCGAGCAGCTCTTGCGCGGCAAGCGCGGGCCAGGACGGCGGCAACCGGTCGTCGGCCGCCTCGGCCAGTGCGCGAGCCTCCGACCGCGCCCGGGCTTGCTCGGCGAACGCGCGGACCGCGTCGGTCAGGGCCTGCTGTTCCGTGGAGACACCGAGTCCGCCGCCCGAGTGCCCGCGCACCGAGCGTCCGCCGGATGAGGGTGCGCCACCAGCCACCATCGCATAGTAGAACACGTTCCACTTTTGCGAAAGGGGGTCCCGGCGGTGTCCAGAGTTCGAGACATGCCAACGAAAATCGGCCGTTGGAGGTTTTCTGACGGCTCGTCAGCGATATGTTCCGAGGCGTGAGACTGTCGCCGTCGCTCGGTGCTGTCATGGGCAAGTTCGCGAAGGCACCCAAACCGGTCGACCTCCCGAGCGGCCGGATGGTCGAGCTCGCGGATCGCGGCCGGACGTGCGTCATCGACATGCCGGGGCCGCCCGGGGCACCGACCCTGATCCTGCTGCACGCACTCGCGACCACGGCGGCGTTGTCCTGGTACCCGTCGATGGAGGCGCTCTCGGAGCACTACCGGGTGATCGCCTTCGACCAGCGCTGGCACGGCCGCGGCATCCGGTGCGACAAGTTCGTGCTCGAGGACTGCGCGGACGACGTCATCGCCGTGGCTGACGCTCTCGGGGTCGGCAAGTTCACGGTCGTCGGCTACTCGATGGGCGGGGCGGTCGCCCAGCTCGTGTGGCGGCGCCACCGCGCCCGCGTCGAAGGTCTGGTGCTCGCCGCGTGCGCCCGCAACTTCCGGGGCAAGGTGACCGAGCGGCTGTGGTTCGGCTTCACCCAGGTCGCGATGGCGCGGTGGGGCGAGGCGGTGCGGGTCCGGGTCGACCGGCTCGCGTCGACACTGGCCGAGCTCCCCAACGGGTTGACGGCGACCGAGCCGAAAGTCGGGCCGTGGGCGATGACGGAGTTCCGGAGCACGAGTGCCTGGACGATGCTCGCCGCCATCGACGAGATCGGGCGTTTCGACTCATCGGCGTGGATCCGCCGCGTCGACGTGCCGACGAGTGTCATCGTCGCGACCCGCGACCGCTTCATCCCGACCCGGCGGCAGCGCCGGCTGGCGGCGTCGATCCCCGGAGCGATGGTCTATGACGTGACGGGCAACCACGCCGCGCTGGTGTTGGGCGCGGAGGAGTTCGTGCCCGTGCTCGTCAGCGCGTGCCGGTCCGTGACTCGGCGTGCTGCGCAGCGGGCTGCCGCTTAGCAGCAGCTTTCTTCGGTCGCTTTCCCGCCTCGACCTTCTCAGCCGCCGAGACCAGCTCGGCCAGTGCTGCCGGCACGTCGTTGGCAAGATCCCAGATGTCCGGCATGAGCTCCTTGCAGGAGATGAAGCCGAAACCGACCGAGTCCATGTTGGACAGCACGGTCACATTGAGTCCGGCGCCGTCCATGATCGGGCCGAGTGGATAGAGCCCCTTGAGCTCGGCGCCGTTGAAGTACAGGGGGATCGGCGGACCGGGCACGTTGGAGATGACCAGGTTGTGCACCACCGGGTGCCGCTCGGACAGTCGCAGGCTGGAGTAGACCCGGGCAGCGAGGGAGAACGTGTTGGGTGCTGCATGCTCGGCCCAGTCCTGCAGGAACGACGCCGGCACGAGCTCGTGGTCGGCCTTCGCGCCGTCCATCGTCTCTGCGATCACGCGCAGTCGCTCCGCCGGGTCGTCGATGTCGCTGGCGAGGCTCGAGAACATGAACGACACCTTCGTCGTCCCCTCCTTGTCCGACGTGCGGTCGTGCACGGAGACCGGGATCGCAGCGATCAGTGACTTGTCCGGCAGCTCGTCGCGACGGTCGAGGTAGCGCCGCAGCGCACCTGAGCTGATCGCGAGGACGACGTCGTTGACCTTGACGCCGAACGCGTTCTTGACCTTCTTGACGTCGTCGAGCGAGACGTTGACGAAGGACACGGTGCGGTGCGGGGTGAGGGTCGCGTTGAACGAGGTGCGCGGTGCGGTGAACGGGGCCGGCATGCCGGGCGCGCCGCGACGGCGGTTGAGGATCTTGCCGATGCCGAGCAGCGTGCCGGGGAGCAGCTTGACGACGCCGACCGGCCGGCTGACGAGGTCGTAGACCGACCGCCCGATCAGCTCGAGGTCACCGGGGCGACGCTCGCCTTCCCAGGGATCCGGCTCGGTGGCGACCCGCGGTGGCGCGTCCGGTTCGAGGTCGAACAGCTCGGCCATCATGTTGGCGCCGGTGATGCCGTCGATGCTGCTGTGATGCACCTTGCTCACGACGGCCACCAGGCCGTCGGCGCGGCCCTCGACGATCCACATCTCCCACAGCGGTCGGCTGCGGTCCATCGGCCGGCTGAGGATCTCCGCGACGCAGTCGGCGGTCTCCCGGTCGCCCGCCGGGGCGGGCACGGCGATCCGGTGGAGGTGGTAGTCGAGGTCGAAGTCCTGGTCCTCTACCCAGTAAGGCCGGGACAGGTTGAGCGGGACGGTGGCCAGCTTGCGCCGGAAGGCCGGCACCAGCGGCATCCGGCCGTCGATGTAGGCGCGCATCGACTCGAACGAGTAGGGCTTCGACATCGTGGACGGATCGATGAGCATCAGACCACCGACGTGCATGTGCATCGTCGGCGTCTCGAAGTAGAGGAACGCCGAATCCAGGCCACCGAGTCGCTGCATGCAGCCAGCGTACGGCCGCCCCCGGCGCCGCCCTGACGCGCCGTCAGATTTCGCGACTTGTCAGACTGTGCGGTGTGGGTCGCCGCTTCCTGAAGCTGTCTGCGACCGGCGCGGCGCTCACGCTCAACGGGCTGCGACCGCTGCCGGGCAGCAACCCGCTGGCCGTGCCCAGCTTCTTCGGTGGCTGGCTCACCAGCGAGCTCGCCCCGCACAACCTGGCCGTCACCGTCGGTGCAACCGCGGCGCGGCTGGCCCGCAAGCGCGGCCGGCTCGATCGCGACGACCTGCTCTCGCTGGGCCTCAACGCGGTCTCGGTCGCCGGCCTGCTCGTGCTGATCCGGCAGGGCATGCGCTCCGGCGACGTGGTCGAGCAGGCGCTGACCCAGGGGCTGCAGGACGACTACGTCGCCCGCCTCGATCCAGCGCCGGACAAGGCCGACCTCGCGACCCCGTGGCGGCAGGTTCTCATGCCCTGGGAGGTCAAGCACCCGGATGTCAAGCGGGTGCATGACATCCCCTACACCGACGACGCGGACGACAAGCGGTTGCGGCTCGACATCTACCACCCGCGCGAGCCAGGTGAGCGGCGGCCGGTGATCATCCAGATCCACGGCGGTGGCTGGGTCATCGGGAAGAAGGAAGAGCAAGGGCTCCCGCTGATGACACACCTCGCCGCTCGCGGCTGGGTGTGCGTCGCGCCCAACTACCCGCTGTCGCCGAAGGCAACCTGGCCGGATCACCTGGTCGCGTTGAAACGCGCGGTCGCGTGGACCCGTGAGCACATCGCCGACTACGGCGGCGACCCGTCGTTCATCGCCGTCACCGGCGGCTCTGCCGGTGGTCATCTGGCGGCGCTGGTGGCCCTGACGCCGGACGACCCGTCGTACCAGCCGGGCTTCGAGGACGCGGACACGTCGGTCCAGGCGTGCGTGCCGTTCTACGGCGCCTACGACCTCGCCAACGTGCTGCAGACCAAGGCGGGTGACCAACGGCTCGACTACTTCCTGGCGCGGATGGTGTTCAAGACGCAGGACCGCGCGGTGTTCGAGAGCGCGACGCCGCTGCTGCACGTGCGCCCCGACGCCCCGCCGTTCTTCGTGATCCACGGGGCGCACGACTCGCTCGCACCCGTCGAGGAGGCGCGCGAGCTCGTACGACGGCTGCGCGAGGTGAGCAAGGAGCCGGTCGTCTATGCGGAGCTGCCCGGGGCACAGCACGCGTTCGACGTCTTCCACTCGATCCGCAGCGCGCACGTCATCCGTGGTGTCGAGCGCTTCCTACGCTGGGTGCACGCTGATCGGAGCGCAGCGCGCGTCTAGGCGACACAGCCGCAACGCCACCAGGTCAGTCCGACATGACGAGGGCGATGGTCGCCTCGAGGTCCTCCAGCACCTGTGACACGGTCATCCGGCCCGACAGCAGCGTCACCACGTCGGTCAGCCACACCTTGCCGATGATGTGCGCGACCAACGTGTCGTGCTCGGTCGGCGACTCGTGCGGCTCGTGCGTCGCCGACGCGATGACGCTCACCAGCAGGTCACCGACCGCCTCGACGTCGCGTGCGGCCTCGGCGTCTGCCGTCATCAGGGCGCGGACCATCGCGCCGGACAACCGGCGGTGCCGGGCCAAGTACCGCGTCATGACGGCGACGACGCGATAGACACGTTCCTGGGCGGTGCCGGTCCCGGCGCCATCGGCGCGGGCGCTGGCCTGCAACGTCTCGAACGTGCGACCCAGCGCGGACACGAGCAGGTGCACCTTGGACGGGAAGTAGCGGTAGAGCGTGCCGAGCGCCACCTCGGCGCGTTCCGCCACCTCGCGCATCTGCACGGCGTCCCAGCCGCCCTCGGTGGCAAGCTCCATCGCAGCATCCAGGATGCGTTCGCGGCGCGCGACCTGCGACGCGGGGATCGCGCCGACCGTCGCCGCCTCGCTCATCGTCCGCTCCTCACACCGATGCCACGTGCGCCGCGGCGACCTTGGCGGCCCAAGGGTAGTCAGCCTTGCCGCTCGGAGACCGCCGAATCTCCGGTACGACGACGACGAGTCGAGGTGCCTTGTATCCGGCCACGTGCTCCCGCGCATAGGCGATGAGATCGGCCTGGGTCGGAGCCGCCAGCTCGGGCCGCAGCTGCACGACCGCGGCGACCCGCTGGCCGAAGCGTTCGTCCGGCACACCGGTCACGACGGCGTCATACACGGCCGGGTGTGCCTTGAGCACGGCCTCGACCTCTTCGGGATAGACCTTCTCCCCGCCCGTGTTGATGCAGACCGCGCCCCGGCCGAGGATCGCGATCGTGCCGTCCGCCTCGATGGTGGCCATGTCGCCGAGCAGCACCCAGCGCTCGCCGTCGATCGTGACGAAGCTGGCAGCGGTCTTCTCCGGGTCCTTGTAGTAGCCGAGCGGCACGTGACCGCGCTGTGCGAGCCGCCCGATGTCGCCGGAGCCGGGCACGATCGGCTTGAGGTCGTCACCCAGCACGGCGCTGCGCGCGTTGACGGTGAACTTCAGCCCCTTGTCCGGGCTCGAGCCCGCTTTGCCGGTGCCCTGGAAGCCGGTCTCCGACGCGCCGAAGTTGTCCAGCAACATCGTCTTCGGCAACAGCCCCTGCAGCTTGTCGCGCACCGACTCGGACAGGATCGCGCCGGCCGAGCTGATCGCGAACAGCGCGCGCAGCTCGGTGCCCTGCATGGGCCCGGCCAGCACTTCGGCGATCGGCCGGGCCATCGCGTCACCCACGATGGACATCGAGTTGGCGCCCTCGCGCACCGCCGTCTCGACGACGTCGACCGCATCGAACTTGCGGACGAGCACCACCCTGGACGCCTGCAGGAAGCCGATCCACGTCGCCAGCTGCGCGGCACCGTGCATCAGCGGGGCCACCGGGAACATCACCAGCTCGCCGCGGCCGACGGCCCGCTCGGCGACTTCCTCCGGTGAGCTGACCGGAGTGCCGACCGGGTCGGCGCCACCCATGCCGGCGAAGAACAGGTCTTCCTGCCGCCACATCACGCCTTTGGGCATTCCGGTGGTGCCACCGGTGTAGATGACGTAGAGGTCGTCGCCCGACCGGGCGCCGAAGCCCCGGGAGTCGGGTTGCGCGGCGAGCGCATCGTCGTAGTCGACCGCACCGTCGGTGCGGGTGCCGCTGCCGACGGTGATGAAGTGCTTCAGGCGCGGCGTCCGCGACCGCACCGCCTCGACCCGCGGGGTGAACTCCGTGTCGTGCACGAGCGCGACGACGTCGGCGTCGTTGAACAGATAGGCCAGCTCGTCCTCGACGTAACGGTAGTTGACGTTGATCGGCACGGCGCGCACCTTGAAGCACGCGATCATCGTCTCGACGTACTCGGTGCCGTTGTAGAGCTGGACGCCGACGTGGTCACCCGGGCCTACGCCGATGCTCTCGAGGTGGTGGGCGAGCCGGTTGGCACGAGCTTCGAGCTCGGTGTAGGTCAGCCGGCGGCCAGCGCAGACGAGGGCTTCGCGGTCGCCGACGACGTCGACGACGGACTCGAAGATGTCCGCGAGGTTGTACTCCACCGGTCTCCTCTCCTCGGCCGTGCTCAGACCGGCGTCGCGGCGAGCGACGCACCCAGCGTCAGCAGCTGCCGGGTCGGCGTGCCCAGCTCGTGCTCGATCTGCTTGCACCACAGGAAATAGCGGTGCAGCGGATAGTCGAGATCGACTCCCAGGCCGCCGTGCAGGTGCTGGCAGGCGTGCACGACGCGCATGCCGCCGTCACCGGCCCAGAACTTCGCTACTGCGACCTCGTCCTCCGACGGCCAGCCGGCCGACAGCCGCCACGCCGCCTGCGTCGCGGTCAACCGGACCATCTCGTTGTCGATGTAGGCGTCTGCGGCGCGCTGCCCGACCGCCTGGAAGGACGCGATCGGCTTGCCGAACTGCTCCCGGGAGATCGTGTGCGCGGCGGTCATCGCCAGCGCGGCGGCACAGACGCCGGAAGCCACCATCGCTAGGCCCGCGGTCACGTGCTGCTCCAGCTCGTGCACGAGGTCGTCCGCATCCGTGACGACATCCCCCGCCGGCACGCGGACACCCTCGAGGGCGAGGACCGCCTGCGGCTCCCGGTTGGTCGTCTCGATCTCGGTGACCGTGACACCCGCGCGCCCCTGCCGGAGCAGTACGACGACAACGCCGTCCTCCGCGCGCGCCGGGACGACGACCAGGTCGGCTTCGGCGCCGTAGGGCACGAAAGACTTCTCGCCGTCGAGCACCCAGTCGGCGCCGTCGCGCCGCGCCGTGACCTCGCCGTCGAACGCAGTCGTGAGGATCACGTCGCCCGCGGCGACGCCGGCCAGCACGTCCGAGCCGACACCGGCCTTCGCGAGGACGTAGGCGGTCACCAGTGTCGGCACCGCCGGCACCGGGGCGACGGTCCGGCCGACCTCTTCGAGAACGAGAGCCAGGTCGAGGAAGCCGAGCCCGGCGCCACCGTGCTCCTCGGCGACGGCGATGCCGGTGATGCCTGCGTCGGCGAGGCGCCGCCAGAGCCCGCGGTCGAAGATCGACCACGACGTCGCCTCGAGCGTCTTCAGGTGGTCGTGCGTCGCCTGCTCGCTGAGGATCTCGCGGGCAAGGTCGCGTAACGCCTGCTGGTCGTCGGTGATGGAGAAGTCCACTGTCGCCGTCCCTACCTGAGTGACCGCGGCATGCCGAGGCCGAAGATCGCGATGAGGTCCCGCTGGATCTCGTTGGTCCCGCCGCCGAAGGTGAGGATCAACGTGCCGCGGTAGGCCCGCTCGACCCGTCCCGCGAGGACGGCACCCGGTGACGTGCGCTTGAGGATGCCTGCCGCGCCCAGGACCTCCAGCAGCAGGCCATAGCACTCGCAGTAGGTCGTCGTGCCATAGACCTTCACTCCCGAGGAGTCGGCAATGTTGACCTTGCCGACGCTGTCCTGCCAGATGTTCTTCCAGTTGAGCAGGCGCAGCGCCTCGAGCCGGGCGTGCACCTTGGCGAGATGGGTCTGGACCCACTCCTGGTCGATGACCCGGCGGCCGTCCGGCAGCTTCGTCTCCTGCGCCCAGCGGCGCGCCTCGAGGTAGTTGCGCTCGAGGATCGCCGGTGATGCGAGGGAGATGCGTTCGTAGTTGAGCTGGGTCGTGATGACTGTCCAGCCGCCGTGGATCTCACCGACGGTGTTGGCGACCGGCACGCGCACGTCCTGGTAGTAGGTCGCATAGGTCGTCGCGTCGCCCAACGTCCTGATCGGCGTGTAGGAGAAGCCCTCTGACGTCGTCGGCACCAGGATGATGCTGATGCCCTTGTGCTTGCTCGCGTCGGGGTCGGTGCGGCACGCCAGCCAGATGTAGTCGGCATGGTCGGTGAGGCTGGTGTAGATCTTCTGACCGTTGATGACCCACTCGTCGCCGTCGCGCACGGCGCGCGTCTTGAGCGAGGCGAGATCCGTCCCGGCCTGTGGCTCGGAGTAACCGATCGAGAAGAAGCACTCGCCTTTGAGGATGCGCGGGAGGATGTCGTTCTTGACCTCGTCGCTGGCGAACTGCATGAGCGCGGGCCCGACCGTGTTGATGGTGAGGAACGGCACCGGCGCGCCGGCTCGTTGCGCCTCGTCGTAGAAGACGAACTGCTCCATCGGTCCGAAGCCGCGGCCACCGAACTCCTTCGGCCAGCCGACGCCGAGCCAGCCGTCCTTGCCCATCTGGGCGACGGCCTCGAGGCACTTCTTGCCGCCCATCTCGCCCTGTGCCATCTCGGCGGCGACCTCCGGGGTCACGAGCCGGCTGAAGTAGGCCCGCAGCTCGTCGCGCAGCTCGATCTGGTCGTCGGTGTAGGCGATTCTCATGCCGCTCCTCAAGCCCTGTTGATCTCAAAAACCGGCGCTGGCGGTGACGCCGCCATCGACGACGAACTCGGCACCCGTGCAGTAGGACGAGTCGTCGCTCGCGAGGAACGCCACGACCGACGCGACTTCCTCGGCCTCACCCATCCGTTTGAGGCCGGCGACCTTCTTGCCGACGTACTTGCGGCCTTCCTCGTCCATCACCTCGCGGGTCATCGGTGTGTCGATGCCGCCGGGGTGGACGGAGTTGACCCGGATCTTGTCGCCGCCGTATTCGATCGCCGCGACCTTGGTGATGCCCCGGACGCCGAACTTGCTCGCGGTGTAGGCGCCGCAGAACACCGTGCCGGCCAGCCCCTCCGTCGAGGAGATGTTGACGATCGAGCCACCGCCGGCGCGTTTCATCGCCGGGATCGCGGCCTTCATGCCGAGGAAGACACCGACGAGGTTGACGTCGATGACCTGGCGGAACTCCTCGAGCGGGGTGTCGGCCACCATGTTGAACTTCAAGATGCCCGCGTTGTTGACGAGGATGTCGAGCGTGCCGAACTCGCGTTCGGTCTGCTCCACCGCCGACTGCCACTGCTCCTCGGACGTGACGTCGAGATGCACGAACCGCACCCGGTCACCGAGCTCGTCGGCCAGCGCTTTGCCGTCGTCGTCGAGGATGTCGGCCGCCACGACGCTCGCGCCGTCGGCGTGGAGCCGGCGCACCTCGGCCGCCCCCATCCCACGCGCGCCGCCGCTCACGATGG
>JAVEEH010000292.1 GCA_030840545.1 Frankiaceae bacterium
GTTCTCGCGCTGGGCCAACGTCTGGGTGCGGATCCAGCCCGTGATGTCGGGCTGCGCGATCAGCGCCAGGTGGTCGACGGGCCGGGCCCGGCTCGGACGGATCCACACGGTCGCAACCGTCGCCTGCACCCAGGCGCTGCGGGGGAGGTCCGGGCGGGCGCGTTGTGCCTGTGGCTGGAGCCGCGGGGCCGGGGCGCGGGGAGCAGCGAGGGCGGTGGGGTGCGCCGGGCTGGAGTTCGCCGCGGCCACGATCGGCCAGTCACCGCTGACCGAGATGACGCCGATGGCTGCCACCGTTGCTGCCGTCACGAGCGCAGCAGTCACGCCCCCTCGGCCGGCCACGAGCTCACGGTAGGGAGTCGAACCGGCCCCTCGTGGCGCTTTGGCGTGATTGTCACCCGTGGGCAAGGACCCGATTAGGCTGCGTCCGCCGGGGCGGTAGCTCAGTGGGTTAGAGCGCGGGACTCATAATCCTTCGGTCGTCGGTTCGAGTCCGACCCGCCCCACAACCGCAAAATTTCTCAGCCGTTCCTCATCGGGTCCTAATCGAGCAGTGCCTCGACCGTGGCGGCCAGGGAGACAGCGGCTTTCTCCAGCAGGTGATCGGCGCCCAGCTCGAGCACGTGGGCCGCGAGGGCGGCGTCACGGCTGGCCGTGTGCACGATGATCCGCGATTCGGGGCAGGCCTTGCGGATCACCGGCAGGATGTCGTCCGACGTGCGGGCACCGACCTTGAAGTCGAGCAGGACGGCGTCCGGGCAGACGGTCTGGACGATCTCGACCGCCGCGTCGAGGTCGGCGGCCTGGAAGATGCCGTCGCAGCGGGGGTCGTCCTCAAGCCAGATGATCACGAGATCCCGGATGTCGGACTCGTCGTCCACCACCAGCACGCGGCGACCCATGACTTGAGCATTGGTCCCCCGGCGCAGAATTATTCATGATCTGGGCGAAGATGACCCGAGCAGACTAGTGGCGGCTGCGTGCCGTGACCATGCAACCGGGGAATGGACCATGACTGACCAGTCTCAACGTGGCCTGGTGCGGGTCGAGCCGTGCGCCCGCCGGGTCCGCGCGTTTCTGCACGGTGCCTGTGTGCTCGACACGATCCGGGCGGTTTATGTCTGGGAGCTGCCCTACTACCCGGCCTACTACGTGCCCGTGGATGACGTCGTCGCGACACTCGTCCCGACCGGCGACACCGAGCATTCTCCGAGCCGGGGCGACGCGGACATCTACGACGTCGAGGTGGCATCCGGCGTTCGCGCGTCGGCGGCCGCCAAGCGGTATGCCGAGTCGCCGATCCACGCGCTTCGCGGGCTCGTGCATGTGCAGTGGCCGCTGATGGATGAATGGTTCGAGGAGGACGAGCCGGTCTACACGCATCCCCGCGACCCCTACACGCGCGTCGACGTGCTGGCCTCGTCCCGGCGCGTGCGGGTCGAGCTCGACGGCGTGACCCTGGCGGACACCGCCGCGGTGCACGTCCTGTTCGAGACGGGTCTGCCGCCGCGCTTCTACCTGCCGATGACGGACGTCCGCATGGATCTGCTCGAGCCGTCGCCGAGCGAGAGCCACTGTCCCTACAAGGGGCAGGCGAGCTACTGGTCTGTCGTTGTCGACGGTGCGCGTCATGACGACTTCGCCTGGTGTTATCGCGCGCCGTTCCCCGAGTCGCAGAAGATCGCGGGCATGGTGTGCTTCTACAACGAGAAGGTCGACCTCTATCTCGATGGTGTCGCGCAACCGCGTCCTCTGACGCACTTCAGCTGACCGCGGCTCACAAGCCGTAGCTCTCCAGCAGCCGCAGCCACACCTCGCTCACGGTGGGGAACGACGGCACCGCATGCCACAGCACGTCGAGCGGCACGCTCGCCGCGATCGCGATCGTCGCCGAGTGCAGCAGCTCGGCGACATCGGGCCCCGTGAACGTCGCCCCGACGATGACACGCCGGTCGTCGTCGACGACGAGCATCGAGGTGCCGGCGATGCCGTTGCCTTGGACATAGGCGCCGGCCACCTCGCCGGTCCCGACGGTGACGACGCGGACGTTGCTGAACCGATCCCGGGCCTGGGACTCCACCATCCCCACCGCGCACACCTGCGGGTCGGTGAACGTCACCCGCGGTACGACGTCACGACTGGCGTGGTCACGAGCCACCTTTCCGGCGATGACGTCACCGACGATGCGAGCCTGGTATTTGCCCATGTGCGTCAGCAGGGCGCGGCCGTTGACGTCCCCCACGGCATAGAGCCAGCCGGCCGCGACGCCGGTCGCTCTGAGCTCGTCGTCCACGTCGACGTACCGACCGGGTTCGAGGCCGACCGTGTCGAGACCGATGTCGGCCGTGTGCGGCCGCCGGCCGACCGCCACGAGGATCTCGTCGCCGACATGGGTGCTGCCGTCGGCCAGCGTCGCGGTGACCGGACCATCCGCACCCTCGCGCCGCACAGCTGACGCTGCGACACCAGTGACCACCCGGATGCCGTCGGCTTCGAACGACGTGCGGACCTCGTCGCCGGCGAACGGCTCCTCGCGGCCGAGCAGTCGAGGACCACCCTCGACGACGGTGACCTCCTCGCAGCCGAGCCGGCGGAAGGCCTGGGCCATCTCGCAGCCGATAGCTCCCCCGCCGAGCACCAGCAGCCGGCCCGGCAGCTCCTTGGCGCCGGTCACCGCGCGGTTGTCCCACGCGGCGACGTCGCCGAGCCCGTCGATCGGCGGGAAGAACGGCACGGTGCCGGTGGCCAGCACGACAGCGCGGGTCGCCACCAGCCGGCGAACCGACCCGTCCGGAAGATCCACCTCGACGCTGCGGTCACCCGCCAGCCGGCCGCGACCTCGGACGAGCACGATCCCCTTGCTGTCCAGCCACGGCACCTGCCCGCTGTCGTCGTAGGACGACACCATGTAGTCGCGTTGCGCGAACGCCGCGGCGACGTCGATCGATCCGGTGACAGCCTCGGCCGCTCCCGGCGCCCGGCGCGCGGCGGCGAGCACGTCACCGGGGCGGATCAGCGTCTTGGACGGAATGCATCCCCAGTAGGAGCACTCGCCACCGATGAGCTCCGGCTCGACGATCGCGACCGTAAGGCCGTTGTCGGCGACGCGACCGGCGGCGCTCTCGCCGGCCGGGCCGGCGCCGAGCACCACGACGTCGAACGTGTCCGCAGTCATCGCTCTCCTTCAGCCAGGCGCCGCTGCCTGAGCGCCAGTCTGCCGCCACCCCGGCACCGGGACGGTCAGCGGCGGCCGCGGCAGTGCGCCAGCACGGCGAGCGCCAGCTCGGCTCCACTGTCGCCGAGCGCGTCCGCCCAGCGCCGGATGATCGCGTTCTCCCGGGTGTGCTCCACCCGGGAGCCGCCTGCTTCGACCCGCAGCCCCTGGACTTGCTTGGAGACGACTCGGCGTTCGGCGAGCAGCGCCAGGAGGCGGCCGTCGATGTCGTCGAGGAGCGCGCGGCCCTCGGCGACGGAGGTGACCGGCATGGCGGCGGCGGTGGTCGATGTCATGAGGTGCTCCGAGCGGGTAATGGGTGCCGCAGCATGAAAAAACGCCCCGGTCACCCGGGGCGGT
>JAVEEH010000321.1 GCA_030840545.1 Frankiaceae bacterium
CCGCTCGCTGATGACCTGGCGCAGCCGATCGACGGTGAAGCCCTCGCCGGCCGCCGGGTCGAGCAGCAGCACACCGACGACGTGCATCGGCATCTCGGGGCTCTCCATCGCGAGGAACGCCGCGTCCATGCCCGTCAGCTGCTCGGTCACGCGACCTCCCTGCCGCATCGGGCGGCGAGACCGGCCACCTTCGCCGACCGGGTGAACGATCCCACCACGTCGGCATCGAGCCCGTTGGTGAGGTAGCAGAAGGACAGGCCAGACGCCGGGTCGGCCCACGCCACCTGCCCACCGACCCCTTGCGCGCCGAACGCACGCGCGCTGTTGCCGCGGCCGAACCCACGCACGACGGCCTGGTCGTCCGCGCCGGCGACCACCAACCCCAGCGTGCGGTTGGCCGGCACCCGGAACAACGGGTCGACGAGGGTGTTGCGAACGTTCGACGTCGCGTCGGTCAGCACGGCGTCGGCCCACACACCGGCGCGGTTGTGCAGCAGCGCCTGGTAGAACAGCGCAACGTCGGCGGCCCGCCCGACCGCGCCCGCACCGGGCACACCCGCCGCAAGAACCTGCGGCTCGTTGAACCGCAGCAGGAACTGCTCGCCGGTCTCCTTGACGTGGTCGCCGAGCGTCTTGCCCTCGACGGCATCCCCGACGGCCACGACCGGCAACACGCCGTCTTGCCGAGCGAGCGGAGTGCCGACAGTCAGGCCGGGAAGGCCGAGCGGGCCCGCGATCCGGTCGGCGAACACTTCGCGATAGTCCGCGCCGGTGACCCGGTCGATGATCTCGGCGAGCACCCAGTAGGCAGACGTCGCGTGGTACTCGGTCTGCGATCCCACCGGCCAGTCCAGCCGCCAGCTGCCGAAGCGCTCGACCCGAGCCGCCCGGTCGGCGCCCTCCTCCGGACGCATCGGAGCCCGGGGGAACCCGGCCGTGTGGGTGAGCAGATGCTCGACCGTCACGTGCGCCTTGCCGTTGGTGGCGAACTCCGGTACGACGTCCGCGACGCGCGTCGAGGGCTCGAGCAGACCGGCGCCGATGAGCAGCCAGGCCAGCGAGCCGGTGAAGGCCTTGGTGACGCTGAAGGTGACGAACCGGGAGTCGGCCGGCGCCCCGAAGGTCTCGTCGAGGATCAGCCGGCCATCGTGGGCGAGTGCGATCTGGCAGGCCGGGAGCAGCCCCTGGTCGACGTCACGACGCGAGCGGGCGACGAGGGCACCGACGGCCGCCTCGTCGACGGCAGCAGTCAACTGGAACACGTTCTACATTGTGCCCTAGCGTCGCGCGCCGGTCAGAACCGCGGACTCCGTGAGCACCCCGGCGTAGCCCTCGGGACCGACGACGACCACGCCCGGCCCGCCGGTGCCGAGCAGGGCGGCCAGCGCCTGCTCGAGCGACGCGTCCAGCGGGACCACCGCGGCCGGCACCGCTGCCGACCCGGCGTCACCGGAGC
Organism: Frankiaceae bacterium; assembly: GCA_030840545.1. Classification (GTDB taxonomy): domain Bacteria; phylum Actinomycetota; class Actinomycetes; order JAFAQI01; family JAFAQI01; genus JAFAQI01. Next base: position 1,457 of record JAVEEH010000321.1, read on the forward strand.
TCGTCGAGCCGGCGACGTCGCGACCCAGCCAGCCGCGCACCCCGCTTGCGTCGGTCACGACCGCCCACGCAGACTCTGCCGCATCCATCGCCGCCACCGCTTCGGGCAGTGCGACGCCGGGCGTCACGACGGGCCAGCGCACCAGCAGCGCCGGGTCGACCGTGAGCACTGCCAGCCGGCGCAGCGTCCGGTCGGCGCCGACGAAATCGGCGACGAAGGGCGTCGCCGGCTCGGACAGCAACGTCTTGGGGTCGGCGTACTGCTCGAGGTGCCCGCCCTCGCGCATCACCGCGATGCGGTCGCCGAGCCGGATCGCCTCGTCGATGTCATGGGTGACGAACACGATCGTCTTGCGCACCTGCTGTTGCAGCCGCAGGAACTCGGCCTGCAGCCGGTCGCGGGCGACCGGGTCCACCGCGCCGAACGGCTCGTCCATGAGCAGGACCGGCGGGTCTGCCGCCAGTGCCCGGGCCACCCCGACCCGCTGCCGCTGGCCGCCGGACAGCTCGTGCGGATAGCGCTTCGCGTGCCGGCCGGGGTCGAGGCCGACGAGCTCGAGCAGCTCGGCGACCCGCTGGCGGGTGCGTCGTTTGTCCCAGCCGAGGAGCTGCGGCACGGTCGCGACGTTGGCCGCGACGGTCTGGTGCGGGAACAGCCCGACCTGTTGGATGACATAGCCCATCCGGCGACGCAGCGCGACGCGGTCGACCTTGCTGATGTCATCACCGTCGAGGAAGATCCGGCCCGAGGTCGGCTCGACGAGCCGGTTGACCATCCGCATCGTCGTCGTCTTGCCGCAGCCGGACGGGCCGACGAGCACGGCGATCTGGCCGGCCGCGACCTCCAGGGACAGCTCCTCGACGGCAACCGTGCCGTCGGCGTACTGCTTGCGCACGCGATCCAGCACGATCATCGACTGCTGCGAGTCGGTGCCGATAGGTTGCACGGCGATGGTCCTCCCGGCTGCCGGCGACTGCCTGCTGCGCAATGCATGGGTCTGCGGCAAGTACCTGTCCACCCGCAGGCACATCATCCTTGCCGATCTCAAACAGCACGTCATTCTGACCTTGGTCGCCGTTGCCATCGGCTTCCTGGTGTCGGTCCCGCTCACGCTGCTCGTGCGCCGGTTCCGGCGGGCCGAGGGGGCGGTCATCGGCTTGACGAGCGTGCTCTACGGCGTCCCGTCGGTCGCGCTGTTCGCCGTCCTGGTGCCGTTCACCGGGCTCACGTCGACGACGGTCGAGATCGGGCTGGTGACCTACACGCTCGTCATCTTCGTCCGCAACAACCTCGCCGGCCTCGACGCGGTGCCGGCCGACGTCCGGGACGCCGCGCAGGGCATGGGCATGGGTCCGCTGCGCATGTTGGTGAAGGTGGACCTTCCGCTGGCGCTACCGACCATCCTGGCCGGCTTCCGGGTCGCGACCGTGTCAACAGTCGCGCTCGTCACGGTCGGCGCACTCGTCGGCACCGGCGGCTTGGGGCAGGAGCTCAACGACGCGTTCTCCAGCTATTTCAAGGCCGAGGCCCTGACCGCCTCGGTGCTCTGCGTGCTGCTGGCCATCACCGCGGACCTGCTGATCGTCGGCGTCGGCTGGTGGCTCACGCCGTGGCGGCGGGGGCGGCCGCAATGAGCGCCTGGGGACAGCTGGTCGACTACCTCACCACGACCGCCAACTGGACCGGCCAGGCCGGCATCCTGCACCGGCTGGAACAGCACGCGGCCCTCACCGGTGTCTCGGTCGCCATCGCTGCGGCAGTGGCGCTGCCGCTCGGGCTGGCGCTCGGTCATCACGGCCGGGGCGGCAACCTCGCGATCAACATCACGAACGTCGGGCGGGCGATCCCGACGTTCGCGGTGCTCACCCTGTTGACGCTCAGCCCGGTCGGGATCGGCAACACCTCGACGGTGATCGCCCTCATTCTGTTCGCCCTCCCACCGCTGGTGACCAACTCCTACATCGGGGTGCGCGAGGTCGACCCGGAGGCGCGGGACGCAGCCCGGGGCATGGGCATGTCTGGGTGGCAGCTGTTCCGCCGGGTCGAGCTGCCGCTGGGGATGCCGCTCATCATGGCCGGCATCCGGATCGCCACGGTGCAGGTCGTCGCGACTGCGACGATCGCGGCACTGGTGGGTGCGGGCGGTCTCGGCCGGCTGATCACCGACGGCCTGTCGAGCCACAACCAGGGCGAGCTGCTGTCCGGGGCGGTCGTCGTCGCGCTGCTGGCCGTCGTCGTCGAGAGTGGGCTCGCACTGGTGCAGCGCCGGGTGGATCCGGTGCGGCGGCTGCGCGCGGGGGCGGGCTTCGAGCCTGGCGCTGTCACCACTTCGTGACTTGCTTCCGGCCGCCGCCTGTGGTGGTGTCACGATCAGCGAGCCGCGCGGTTCGCCAGACACGCGTGCCGGGATCGCCGGTGCGGGACACAGAAGGCGAGCATCGGGTGATGCAGCGACGGCTCCTTACGGCCCTTCCCGCGATTTCCCTGGCGGCGGTCCTGGCCGCCTGCGGCGGCAGCAGTTCGGGCGGCGGCACGACGCCCACGCCCGGCAGCAGCAGCGGCGGCGGGGCCTCGGGGTCGCTGACGGTCGGCGCGGCCGGCTTCACCGAGAGCAACCTGCTGGCGCAGATGTACGCCGACCTGCTGGAGAAGGCCGGCTTCACCGTCAACATCAAGACGGTGTCGAGCCAGGAGATCTTCCAGAGCTCGCTGGAGAAGGGCACGATCGCGGTCGTGCCGGAGTACGCCGCGACCTACGCCAACTCCCTCGAGACGGAAGTCACCGGCAACCAGAGCCCGACCGCGGCCAGCCCCGACCTCCAGACCACGCTGACCAACCTCGAGAAGTACGCGACGCAGAAGGGCCTGACGCACCTCGACCCGGCCAACGCGGTCGACCAGAACGCGTTCGCCGTCACCACGGCCTACGCGACGCAGCACCACCTCACGACGCTGTCCGACCTCGGAGCCTCCGGGCTCAGCGTCAAGCTGGCCGCGCCGGCCGAGTGCGCCACCCGGCCGTTCTGCAAACCGGGCCTGCAGACGACCTACAAGATCAAGATCAGCAGCATCCTGCCGCTGGCCTTCGACTCCCTGCCCGCGAAACAAGCCGTCAAGAGCGGCAAGGTGCAGATGGCGCTCGTCGCCACCACGGACGCGACGCTGTCGAGTCTCGGACTCGTCCTGCTCACGGACGACAAGCACCTGCAGAACGCCGACAACCTGATCCCGATCGTCAACAAGGCCGACCTCGCCAAGCACCCGGAGATCGCCACGGCGATCAACCCGCTCGCGTCGGTCCTGACGACGGCCGACCTCGGCACGCTCGACAACCAGGTCGACGGGCAGCGCCAGACAGTCGCCGACGTGGCCACGGCCTACCTGACGAGCAAGGGTCTGCTCTAGCCCCCGCTCAGCCCAAGGCAGCGGGGGGCCGATCGGGGCAGGTTCGGGCCTGCCGGTGGCGAATCCCGTTCCTATGCGCACGTCTCGTCTTACCCGGCTCCTGCTCGGCGGCACCCTCGTCGTGACTGCGCTCGCCCCGGCCGTCGCGCAGCTGCCCAGCGCGGGGGCTCGAGCGGCGGGCTGCCCGTGGATGGACCGGCACCTCTCGCCGGCGGTCCGGGCGCACAAGCTCGTCAGGGCCATGAGCCTGGACCAGAAGATCGCCGAGCTCTACGGCCGCGGTGACTTCACCTACTACGGCGCCGCGAACGACATCCCGGCGGTGCCCTCGCTGTGCATCCCGGAGCTGGTCTTCAACGACGCGGGCGCAGGTGTCGGCGACGGACAGACCCAGACCACGGCGTTCCCGGACGGCATCGCGCAGGCAGCAAGCTGGGACCGCGAGATGCAGGGTCGCGTCGGCGCGGCGGTCGGCCGGGAGGCCTGGCACAAGGGCATCGACGTGCAGCTGGCACCCGGCGTCGACATCGCCCGCACGCCGCTCAACGGGCGCAACTTCGAATACGCCGGCGAGGACCCCTACCTGTCCGGGCAGACCGGCGTCGCTCAGATCGTGGGCATCCAAAGCCAGCACGTCGCCGCAACCGTCAAGCACTACGCACTCAACGACCAAGAGACCAACCGCATGACGAGCTCCTCGGACGCCGACGAGCGCACCATCCAGGAGATCCACCTGCCGGCCTACGAGGCGGCCGTGCGACAGGGCCATGTCGCGTCGGTCATGTGCAGCTACAACCGGATCAACGGT
>JAVEEH010000333.1 GCA_030840545.1 Frankiaceae bacterium
AGCACGTCGTCACCGTGTGGACGCAGTGGCATCCACGTCACCCGGCGCACGAGCAGTGGGACGACATCGCCGACCGGGAAGCCGACCGCATCGTCGCGACACTCGACGGGTGGGCGCCGGGCGCCGCGGCGTCGGTGCTCGACCGGTGGGTGCAGTCACCGCTCGACCTCGAGCGGGAGCTCGACCTGCGCGCCGGCAACGTGATGCACCTCGACATGACGCTGGACGCGATGTTCTCGATGCGCCCGTTGCCGGGGTGGTCCGGTTACCGCGGGCCGCGCCGAGGCCTTTATCTCTGCGGCGCATCTACCCATCCGGGTGGTGGTGTCTCCGGCGCCAGCGGGCGATCCGCGGCAGGTGTGCTGCTGCGGGACCTCGACCGGACTGCGCGACGACGGCGCAGCCCACGGTGAGCCGCGTCGTCGTGGTCGGCGCGAGCCTGGGCGGGTTGGCGGTCGCGGCCCGCCTCGCCCGGCTGGGTCACGCCGTCGTCGTGGTCGAGCGGTCCGACACGGTCGGCGGGGCGCTCGCCGGCCGGGAACGAGACGGGTTCCGGTGGGACACCGTGCCGCCGTTGGTGACGCTGCCGGCGGCGCTGCGGGACCTGTTCCTCAAGACCGGCAAGCCGCTGGAGTCGGTGCTCAGCCTCGAGCCAGCCGAGCCGACCGCCCACGTGTTCGGAACCGGGCCCGCCCTTGAGGCCGACTGTGGTGCCCACGCGGCCGATGACTGGGACCGCGTGCACGCCAACGCAGCCCGCAGGTGGGACACCGTCCGCGGGCCGTTCGTCGAGTCGGCCTGGGAGGGACGCCGGTCGATGCGGCGGCTGGCGATGCAGCATCCTCGCCAGCTCGCGCGCATCGCACCGTGGCGCACGTTGCGCCACGAAGCGGACCGGATGCTCCGCGACCCCGGACAGCGCCAGCTGCTCGAGCACTACGCGGTGTCCGCGGGCGCGGACCCACGACGCGCACCGGCCGCACTGGCGGTGCTGCCCTACGTCGAGCGGACGTTCCGGAGCTGGTGGGTGCCGGGCGGGCTGCGGGCCCTGGTCGACGCCGTGCATGACCGGGCGGTGTTGCGCGGTGCCGTCGTGACCACGGGGACGTCGGTCACCGAGGTGACGACAACCGGCCGTCGGGTCGACGGCGTGCGTCTCGACGACGGACGTTCACTGCCGGCTGACGTCGTCGTTCAGGCAACGGACCTCAAGCAGAGGCGGGACACGTCGGTCCTGGCCCTGCTGCTCGGGCTGCGCGGCTGGACACCCGCGCTTCGGCGTCACACGGTGCTCTTCCCTGCCGACGCCGAGGCGGAGCTCGATGCACTCTTCGGGCGGCGTGCAGGGCTGGTGACCGATCCGACCATGTCAGTTTTCGCGTCCGCGGACCCGACAGTGGCGCCGGCCGGCGACGAGGCGTGGTCGGTGTTCGTGGCTGCTCCGGGCCCCGGTGTCGTGGACTGGGATGCACCGGGGGTTGCCTCGACCTATGCCGGGCACCTGCTCGACCGGCTGGCCGACCGGGGTTACGACGTGCGCAACCGCGTCATCGTGTCGGAGCACCAGGTGCACCAGGAACCGCCTACCCACCGTCGCGCGCCGATGACCGGCCGGGTGGGCGGCCTGTTTCGCATCAGCGGCTCCCCGCGTCGGGCCGGCGGCATCCCGATTGTCACCATGTCGGCGGCCATGGTCGCCGACGCCGTCGGTCGGGCCTGACGGCGCGGGTCAGTCCGCAGAGAGACCGGCTCCCCCGGCCGTCGGCCCACAGACCGTGGCATGGATCTGCGTCGACAGCTCGTGGATCTTCTTGGTCATCTCGGTGTTGAGCCTGAGCTGCTGCTCCTGCTCGACGAAGTCATGGTCGGCCTTCGCCTGCTGGAAGGCGGCCTGCCGGTTCTGCCCGATCATGACGAACGTCGACAGGAAGATGGCTTCCAGCGAGACGATGAGCGTCAGCTTGGGCCAGGGGTTGCTCTCGATGAACAGCATCCACACGGCGAAAGCCACCGCGTGCAGATAGACGAACCTCATCGAGCCGGCGAACGAAGTGATGGCATCCGCGACGCGCAGCTGGATGTCCTGGGCGCGGTGCTGCTCGTGCGCGACGACGACGGGGTGGTGCACGACCGGCTGCGACATGGCGTCCCCTCGAGCTTGGTGTGCGTCCATCATGCGGACCACCGCCCGCCAACGCCGGGAGGCGCGACGAGCGTTCCCGTGTTTTGGGGGCGGCGCGGGAGCGCCGTCATCCGCTTGCAATCATCGGGGCCGGACACTCCGCCGGACAACGGGTGAAAGGGCACGACGATGAGCAAGGGCGAGGCTGCGTACGAGCTGTTCAAGGCCGCCATCGGTGAGACCGAGGGCACCGGCGACTGGTTGGAGGTCACCCAGGACCGGATCAACGCGTTCGCCGACGTGACCGAGGACCACCAGTTCATCCACGTCGACCCCGAGGCGTGCAAGGAGCTCTCGCCGTGGGGCGTGCCGATCGCGCACGGCTTCCTGACGCTCAGCTTGCTGGTGAAGCTGTCCGCGTCGATCCCGCAGCCGGCCGAGCGGTTCGACGGCATCGTCATGGGGGTCAACTACGGGTTCGAGAAGGTGCGGTTCATCAACGCCGTGAAGGTCGGGTCCCGGATCCGGGCGTCCAGCGTGCTGAGCTCGGTCGACCAGAAGGACCCCAACACGCTGCAGACAGTGCGCACGATGACCGTCGAGATCGAGGGCGAGGCCAAGCCGGCTCTGGTCGCCGACTGGATCAGCCGGCTCGTCTACGGCTGACCCCGTCCCGCCCCCTAGTCGGCGTCGTTGGCCCGGCGGGCAATCCACTCCTCGGTGGTGTTGCTGTGCGGGAACGGCTCGTCGGGCACCGGCAGCCCGAGCGCAGCGCACAACGACGCCCAGCCGTCGCCGGGACTCCACTCGACCAGCCGGTCGGCGGGCACCTCGGCTCGCACGGCGTCGTTGTGCCGTTCGTAGGCCGCGATCGCCGCGTCGTCGTCGCGCCACTGCGGTTCGAACGCGCCGAACATGTCGCCGATCATTGCGGCGAACGCCTCGAACGCCGGGTCCTGGCGCCGGGGGTCGACCGAGTCGTCGGTGGACATGATGGTGGCGCGTGCGCTGGTCAGCCAGGTGGCCGCGTCGGCCCGCGTCGACAGCAGCACGACCGCGTCGGGGTTGGCGCCGGCGAGCTCCCGCCAGCATGCAGCTCCGGGCCAGTCGACGATCGCGGCATAGCCGTCGAGCACGGAGTCCCAGTCGACCGGCTCGCCGCGGATAGCCGCGTGCCAGGTCGGCATGTGGTCAAGGTGCTCGAGGACCTCGACCATGTGATAGCAGGGTGTGTCGAGCAGCCGGTCGAGCGCGAGCTTCAGCGAATGCGTTCCGGTCCGGCCGACACCGGCGCCCACGACCTGCAGCATCGCTCCCCCATCGGTTCGTGGCCAGGATCTGCTGTGCGCCTCAGCCGCCCGGCACCGCGGTCCGCGGGCGAGC
>JAVEEH010000339.1 GCA_030840545.1 Frankiaceae bacterium
AGGAGACGAAGACCAATGCACCACGATGCCTTTGCAGCATCGCGGGCACGGCGGAACGGGCAAGCAACATGGGCCCGAGGACGTTGACGGCGATAACGTCATCGATCCGCTCGGCCGGCATCTCCGCGAAGGCGCCGGCATAGCCGATGCCCGCATTGGCCACCACGACGTCGACCGGGCCGAACCGAGCCGCGGTCGCGGCAAGGACGCGTTCGGCGTGGGCCGGATCGCGCACGTCCGCCACGATCGGGACGGCGCCGATCGAGGCGGCCGTCGCCGCGAGTTCGGCTTCGTCGAGTCCGGTCACGACGACCTGCGCGCCGCGAGCGGCGAGGGCCCGGGCCGTTGCGGCGCCGATCCCGCGACCTGCCCCGGTCACGACCACGACCGCGCCCCGCAGCTCCATCGGCGCGAGGGTATGCGGCGGCCTCAGGCCAGCGCTGTTCCGGTCGCCACGACGTCGGTCGGGTGGGTCGGGGTGACGTCGGCGGGCTCCTCGCTGATCGCGAAGGCTGCCGTGTCCGCGTAAGGCAGCCTCAACGCCGCGGACGGGCCCGGCCGGTCCTGCGACACCGCCGGCAGCAGCGTGACCAACATCGGGCTCCCGTCACGGGGCAGCTGCCACAGCGCGTAGACGTGCCCGGCCGCCGGCGCCTTCAGCGAGGTCGCGAGCACCCGGGCCTGGCTGGCCGTGGCCAGCACGACGGCCGTCCCGTCCAGGTGGACCACATGACAGCCGGTCGCCTGCTCGCACGCCGCGATCGCCGACGAGCGTGACGACTGCGAGCCGCCGGAGGCCAGCTGCCAGGCGGCCGTGCCGGCGCCCGCGATCAGGACCGCCGCAGCGGCCGCCGTCAGCAACCGTGGCTGGCGGCGTCGGCTCCGCTCGACGTCGAGCGAGACCACGCCGGACGGGGTCGCCGGCGTCGGCGCGGTCGCGGTCCCGGGTGGCACGACGACGTCGCGGATGCTGCTCCAGCTCGGTGTCGTGACGCCGGCGTCGTCCGCAAGCGCGCCGAGCTGCGCGGCCACGAACGAGTGGTCGTCGAGCACCGCGCGGCAGTGGGCGCAGGTCTCTAGGTGGGCGAGGAACGTCGCCTCCTCGTCCGGTTCCAGCGCGTGGAGTGCGTAGCCTGCGGCGAGCTCTTCCCACCGGTCGTGCTCGGATCCCTGCGGGGTGTTCACGCCGACCCACTCTCGTCCGGGTTCGTCTCGCTGACCCCACCGAGCTCGGCGCGGAGCCGCCGCAGCGCAGTGAGGGTGCGACTCTTCACCGTGCCGAGGGGCAGCCCGGTCATGTCCGCGATCTCACGTTGGGTGTATCCGCCGTAATAAGCAAGGAGAAGCACCTCGCGCTGCTCGGACGGCAGCAGCCGCAACGCGTCGCGGGTGCGCTCCGCCCGTAGCCGGGCCCAGACCTCGTCGTCCGGACCCGGGCCGGCGGCGGCGACCTCGAGCAGGGCCTGCTCACCGGCGAGACGCTTGCGGCGGGTGCCTTCTCGTCGTACGGAGTCGACGGCCTTGTGGTGGGTGACCGACAGGAGCCAGGTGCTCACCGCGCCGCGCCGGGAGTCGTATCCGCTGCCCTGCCACAGGGCGAGGAACACCTGCTGTACGACGTCTTCGGCGAGCTGGGCATCGTCGAGGATCCGGCGGGCCAGGGCGAAGCAGGCCTTGCCATAGCGCTCGTAGAGCGCCTCGATGGCAGCTTCGTCGCCGTCGCTCACCCGCGCCAGCAGCGCGGCGTCCTCGAGCGCGGTCGGGCTCATGCGGCCACTCTCCCTCAGGGTTCTGCGTCCGCCCACATCTGGTGTTCGCAGCGAGTGGGTGATCGGATCGACCGAGGGCGACTGCCGGTGTCCTAGGGTCGCGCCATGGTGGGCACGGGCAGCCGTTGGGTCGAGACAGCCGCCGGCCGGTTCGAGGTGAGGGATTCGGGAGTAGGCACCCCGATCGTCTTCCTGCACGGTGCGCTGGTCGCTGCCGACCTGTGGGATCCGCTGGTCGAGGAGTTGGCCCCGCGCGGCTACCGGTGCATCGCCCCGACGTTGCCGCTGGGCGCGCATCGCGAGCCGGTCCGGCCGGGCACCGACCTCACGCCGCCCGGAGTCGCGCGCCTCATCGTCGACCTGCTGGGAGCGCTCGACGTGGTGCCGGCGACCGTTGTCTCGAACGACACAGCCACGGCGCTGGTGCAGCTGGTGCTGGCCGACCACCCGGGCGCAATCGGGCGGGCCGTGCTGACCAGTGGCGACGCGTTCGACTACTTCTTCCCGCCGATGTTCCGGCCGTTGCAGTGGGCCGGTCGGCTGCCGTCGAGCCTGCGGGTGATCGCGAAGGGCGCGCGCATCGGTCCGGTCCGCCGCTCGCCGTTGGGGTTCGGTCTGCTGACCGCGAAGGGCATCAGTGACGAGCAGATCCGCGGGTGGACCGAGCCGCTGCTGCGCAACGCCGGTGTGCGTCGCGACGCCGCGGCGTTCCTTCGATCTGTCGACAAGCGCTACACCCTCGAGGTGGTCGACCGGCTCGGCGCGGTCGACGTCCCGGTGCTGTTGGCATGGAGCGAGATCGACAAGGCGTTCCCGATGGCCCACGCGCATCGGCTGGCCGCGGCCATCCCCGGCGCCCGGGTCGAGACCGTGGCGGACAGCGCCTGTTACAGCTCGATCGACAACCCGCGCCGGCTGGCCGACCTCATCGACGGGTTCGTGCGCGAGAGCTGAGTCAGCTGCGTCAGAAGACGACGACCGAGCGCAACACCTCGCCGGCCTGCATCCGGGCGAAGGCTTGCTCGACCTGATCGATACCGACGGTCTCGGACACGAACTTCTCCAGCGGCAGCCGACCTTGTAGGTGCAGGTCGATGAGCATCGGGAAGTCGCGAGACGGCAGGCAGTCGCCGTACCACGACGACTTCAACGCGCCGCCGCGGCCGAACACGTCGATGAGAGGCAGTTCGATCGTCAGGCCGGGGGTCGGTACGCCGACGAGCACGACCCGGCCGGCGAGATCGCGCGCGTAGAACGCCTGGCGGTAGGTGTCCGGCCGCCCGACGGCGTCGATCACCACATCGGCCCCGAGGCCGCCGGTGATCTCCCGCACCGCGTCGACCACATCCAGGGTCCGTGAGTTCACCGTGTGCGTCGCGCCGAACTGCTTCGCCCACTCGAGCTTGCGGTCGTCAATGTCGACGGCGACGATCGTGGTTGCGCCGCAGATGCTCGCGCCGAGGATCGCGGCGTCGCCGACACCGCCGCAGCCGATGACCGTGACGCTCTCGCCGCGGCGTACCTGCGCGGTGTTCATGGCGGCGCCGAGGCCGGCCATGACACCGCAGCCGAGCAGCCCCGCGACGGCCGGCTGCACGGCGGGATCGACCTTGGTGCACTGGCCGGCGGCGACGATTGTCTTCTCGGCGAAGGCGCCGATGCCGAGCGCGGCGGAGAGCTCGGTGCCGTCGGCCAGTGTCATCTTCTGGTGGGCGTTGTGGGTGGCGAAGCAATACCAGGGCTCGCCGCGGGTGCAGGCTCGGCAGCTGCCGCACACCGCGCGCCAGTTGAGGACGACGAAGTCGCCGGGCGCCACGTCGGTGACGCGGGCGCCGACCTCCTCGACGACGCCCGCGGCCTCGTGGCCGAGCAGGAACGGGAAGTCGTCGCTGATGCCGCCCTCGCGGTAGTGCAGGTCGGTGTGGCAGACCCCGCAGGCCTGGACCCGGACCAGCGCCTCGCCCGGCCCTGGCCCGGGCACGCGGATCGAGACGAGCTCCACCGGAGCGCCCTTGCTCCGGGCGACGACACCCGGCACGTCGTACGGCATCGGCGTAGCGTCCCATCCCGCCGGCACGGGTCGGCGCCGGCAGCCGGGACCTTTTCCGCCAGGTCCGGCGGTTTGCTGGCCTCCGGGTGCATGAATCGGAGCGAAATCCGGGGGTGGCCCGGATAACGTTGCGGCCGGGGGAGTCGTAAGGGGGATCTGTGCGGCGCAGTGATGTCCCGGAGCGGGCACAGCCGGCGGGTGGCGTCTCGGCCATGCTCGCGCGGCTCGGTGCCGGTGTCGGCGAGCATCGCGAACCGGTGGCGGTCGTGGTGGCGCTGCTTGCCGGAGCGCTCGCTGTCGAAGGTCTGCGCTCCGCGACACATGGGGCTGCCGCGGTGGCCGTCGGCCTGCTCCTTGTCGCCCGCGCCGTTGCGTTGGGGCGCCCGCTGGTGCGGGGGCACCTGCTAGCCGCCGTCGGGTTGATCCTGGCGGCCGCGATCGCCAACGACGGTGGGCATGTCACCGCGTCCTGGCTGGCGGCTATCGCCGCGGGTGGTGTGGTGGGCTTCCCGCGTCGCGCGCCCGGTGCCGCCGACCCTGACGACCGGCGTCACGTGTGGGCGCTGGTCGACAGCTCGGCCGGGGACACGCTGGCGCCCTTCGCCTTGCGCACCGACAAGACCTACGTCTTCACTGAGGACCGGTCCGCGGCTGTCGCCTACCGCGTGCGTTTCGGGACGGCGATCGCCTCCGGCGACCCGGTCGGGAACCCGCAGTCGCGGGAGGCCGCGATCGACGCATTCATCGAGCATGCCGAGGACAACGGCTGGCGCACCGCGGTGCTGGGCGCGAGCGACCGGATGGTCGACTCGTGGCGGGCTCGGGGCATGCGCGCCGTGTCCATCGGCCGCGACGTGATCGTCGACGTCTCCCGATTCAGTCTCGAGGGTCGGCAGTTCCGCAACTTGCGACAGGCGGTCCAGCGCACCCGCAATGCGGGAGTCACCACCGAGATCGTGTCCGAGCGCAGCCTCACGACCGAGCTGCGCGAGGAGCTCTACGGAGTCATGCGCGCCACCGGCAAGGGCGAGCAGTCACGCGGCTTCGCGATGATCCTCGACCGGGTGCTCGACGGCACCCATCCCGGGACGTTCATCGCGCTGGCGCGCGATCGCGACCATCGCGTGGTCGCCTTCCAGCGATACGCGACCGCCGATGGTGGCCGAGAGCTCTCGCTCGACGTGCCGTGGCGGGTCCCGGGCGCTCCGAACGGCGTCGACGAGCGGTTGATCATCGACGTGATCGCGTGGGCGTCGCAGGGGCGAGCGGCTTCGGTGTCGCTCGCATTCGCCGCGTTTCCGGACTTGTTCTCCGCCTCGGAGCGCAATCTGCTCCAGCAGACCGCCTATCGAGCGGTGCGGATGCTTGACCGGTTCATCAAGCTCGAGTCGCTGTATCGGTTCGTGCGCAAGTTCCACTCGTTCGGGCCGCAGCGTTACGTGGTGTTGCGCCCGTTGCAGGTCGTGTGGGTGGCGGTCGCCGCGCTGACGCTCGAGTTCGGATCGGTTGCCAAGCGCCAACGCTGACTGCCGGCCGTGCCCTTCCGGCGACCTGTCAGATGCTGAGCACGCCATGACGTGCTGGGGATCTGACAAGTCGGGGGAGCTCGGTCGGTGGTGCCCCCGGGCAGAATCGAACTGCCGACACACGGTTTAGGAAACCGTTGCTCTATCCCCTGAGCTACGAGGGCCGACCTGCAGGAGTGGCTCCATCGTAGGGCGGTCCGTCGTCGCTAGCGGACGAGCCGCACCTGTCCGCCGGCGACGCTGACCCGCAGCGAGCTGAGGGGCGACGGGGGCGGACCGGCGATCGGCTCCCCCGTCGCGGCGTCGAACTGGCCTCCGTGACACGGACAGACGAGCCCGCTCCGGCCGGCGTAGAGCACCGTGCATCCGGCATGTGTGCACACCGTGCTGAAGGCGCGGAAGCGGCCGTCCGGTTCATGAATCAGCACCGCCGGCCCGCCGGTGTCGTCGGTGAACGTGACGGCACTGCCGCGCGGCACGTCGGTGGTGTGAGCGAGGAGCCGGCCGGCCGGCGTCGACGATGGTTTCGCCGACGTGCCCGGTTGCGGCTCGGACCCGTGGCCGATCGGCACGGGCACCGGTGTGCCCCGCGCATCGGTCCGCGCCGCCGATCGACTGAGCGACCGCCCGGTGGCCGCGACCGCTGCGGCCAGCCCGCCGGTGAGGGCTCCCAGGGCCCCGGCCGCCGCGGCGCCCAGCAGCAGCCGCCGACGCCCCGGCTCGGGGTCTACGGCGGCGCGGCGACGGATCACCGCGTCAAGGCTCGGCCCGCCCCACGACCCGATGAGCAGGGGCACCGTCCAAGCGGCCATGAAGGCAATGTCTGAGCCGTAGTAGTAGGGCCTGGTGTGCCAGCTGACCGTGAGGAAGAAGGTCAGGGCCAGCACGAAGCCACCCGCTGCCGTCAGCCGGACCCACAGGCCCAGCAGTGTCGCGAGCCCGACCGCCAGCTCACCGCCAGCGATGAGTACGCCGACGAGCACCGGAGCATGCGCCGACCAGCTCAGCACGAAGCCGATCGGGCTCTGATGCTCCAGCGCCCTGATCGTCGACTGGACCGACAACGGGGATCGGCCGTTGAGGTAGGCCGGGTCGAAGAACTTCTGCATCCCGGCATAGCTGAAGGTCACGCCCAGGAACAGCCGCAACGGGAGCAACGCCCACCAAGGCTGGTTCGGGGCGTCCCGGGTCACATCGCTCATGGTGCGTCACGATTCTGGCAAACGACTGACCCACGGTCCGACGTCGCCGTACCGTCTTCGCATCAGGCCGAATTTCGCTCGGTCACCGGTGAGGGAGTCGGCGGATGATCGGTGAGCTGCATGTGCAGCCGACGGTCACCCTTGTGATCCTGCACGGTGAGCTGGACATGATGACGGTGGACAGCTTGCGGCAGCTGCTCGCCGATGCATGTGTCGGCGATCCCAGCCGGGTCGTCGTGGACCTGTCCGATGTGCCGTTCGTCGACGTGCTGTCACTCTCGACGATCCTGGCTGCCGCGGACGGCCTGCGCGAACGCGGGTGCAGTCTCATCGTCACCGGTGCGAGCGCGGCCGTTCGTCGGGTCTGTGCGCTGCTCAACGCCGGCGACGTCCTGGCGCCCGACTTGCCCGTGCCGCGCCTCGCGACCACTTGAGGACCGCGCACGTCCTGCAGCCGACCATGCTGGCCGCATCACGCGGCGAGCCATTGGGCATGCTGGTGGGGTGACAACCACCCAGCCGGAGGGCGGCGGACGCCTGCTCGACGGTCGTTACCGGCTGGGTGAACGCCTGGGCGGCGGCGCAGTCGCCGAGGTGTTCCGGGGGCTCGACGAGCGGCTGCAGCGGCCCGTCGCCGTCAAGCTTTTCCGCGGCGACGCGGCCGAGCAGCTGCAAAGACATGACGACGAGATGCGCACGCTGGCGGCCCTCGACCACCCGTCCCTGGTCACGGTGTTCGATGCCGGCACCGATGGGGAGTCCGAGCAGCCCTACCTCGTCATGCAGCTGGTCGAAGGCCCGACGCTTGCTGACGAGCTGCGCGAGTCGCGGCTCACCGCCGAACGCACGGCCCGCTATGGCGCTGCCCTGGCCGACGCACTCGCTTACGTGCACGAACGGGGGCTTGTCCACCGGGACGTGAAGCCCGCCAACGTGCTCATCTCCGAGGACGGCCGGGTCCACCTTGCTGACTTCGGCATCGCCCGGCTCGTCGACTCGGCCCACCAGACCCGCACCGGCGACGTGCTCGGCACCCCGGCCTACTTCGCGCCCGAGCAGGTCGCCGGTGAACCGGTTGGTCCACCGGCCGACATCTATGCGCTCGGCATCGTGCTCATCGAGTGCCTGTCCGGCAAGCGACCGTTCGAGGGGACGGCGATGGAGGTCGCCATGGCGCGCCTCGCCCGCGCCCCCGAGGTGCCGGCGGAGCTCTCCGCCGACTGGCAGACGCTGCTGATCGCGATGACGCAGCGATCCCCGGAGGCGCGTCCACCGGCCACCCAGGTCGCCGACGCGCTGCGGCTCATCGCCGACGGTCAATCCATCGAGCACACGGTCGCGATGACGCCCGCGCCGGCTGCCGGGGCCACCACGGTGCTGCCCCCGACGACCGGGGCGACCCAAGTCGCCGCTCCGATGCCGGCGGCCGCGACCCAGGCGGTTGCCATGCCCGTGCGGCGGCGCGGACCCTCGGCCGCCGTGATCGTGGTTGCCCTCCTCGTCGTGGCAGCGATCGCCGTCGCGGTGGTCGTTGCAACCGGGCGCGGCGGCGGCAGCGGCAGCGGGACTGCGGTGCACCACGGCAAGCCGACGCTGCGCCAGCCGCTCGAGCGCGATCTGCGTCGGCTGGAAGACCTGGTGCAGAAATGAGAACGCCGAGGCTTTTGGTCGCCCTCGTGCTCGTGGGCGGCGCGGTCTCGGCCGGATGCGCGTCCAACGCACCCGGAGACCTGACCGCGGCTGCGATGAAGGTGCTGGCCCCGGAGGTGCAGCACGTGCGCGAGGTTGCCGCGACACATAACTACCTCCAGCTGCGCGCGGCTGTCGCGGAGCTGAAGGCACTCGTCGTGCAGGAGCAGAACAAGGGGCAGGTCAGTGCGAGCCGCGCGACGGCAATCGAAGATGCCGCCGACGTGTTGCTGCAGGACGCCCGGCCGAAGCCCAAGCCCTCGCCGACCTCCACGTCGCCGTCGCCCGCACCGACGTCTGAGTCGCCGACTTCGAGCCCGACACCGACGGTGACGACGCCGTCCGTCCCGCCGACGACGTTGCCCCCGACGCCGACAACGACGTCGTCGGCATCGGCATCGGCTAATGCCGCATCCCCTCCCGCCGTCCCCTCGGGCTCGGCGTCACCGGCGGGTTGACCGGCTGCATCGACATCGGTCAACATAGACGAATGTCGATGCAAGGTTGCGTCCCACTCGGGCGCAAGCCCATGACGATGACCCAGGCCGAGTCCCTCGCCACCCTGTTGAAGGCTCTCGCCGACCCGGTGCGGTTGCGCCTGATGTCGTTGATCGCGGCGGAGGACGAGACCTGCGTCTGCGATCTCACCGATGGGTTTGCTCTGTCCCAGCCCACGATCTCCCATCACCTGCGCGTTCTTCGCGAGGCGGGCTGGGTCGACAGTGAACGACGTGGCACCTGGGTCTACTACCGGTCGCGTCCCGAGGCCATCGCCTCGGTCGGCGAGCTGTTCAACGGAGCGCGGTCACGCGCATGAGGCTTTCACCGGCGACGCAGCTGCGCGCCCGCCGGCTGTTGGCCGAGTTCGTCGGCACCGGTCTTCTCGTCGCTGTCGTCGTCGGCTCGGGCATCGCCGCGCAGAACCTCAGCAGCGACTCGGGGCTGCAGCTCCTGGAGAACTCCCTGGTGACTGCCGCTGGCCTTGCCGTGCTGATCCTGGTTTTCGGCCCGGTCAGTGGTGCGCACTTCAACCCCTTGGTCTCCGCACTCGACTGGTGGCTCGGCCGTCGGTCGCGGACGGGGCTGCACATCGGCGAGCTGCCTGGTTATGCGGTCGCGCAGGTCGTTGGCGGCATCGGCGGTGCGCTCCTTGCCGACGGCATGTTCGATCGGCCGCTGGTCGCCGGGTCGCAGCACGTCCGCACCGGTGCGCACCTCTGGCTGGGTGAGGTCGTCGCGACCGCAGGTCTCCTGCTGGTCATCGTCGCCCTGGCCCGGACCGGCAACGCGCGTGCCACCCCCTGGGCAGTCGGCGCCTACATCGGCGCGGCCTACTGGTTCACCTCCTCAACCTCTTTCGCCAACCCCGCGGTCACCGTCGGCCGCTCGTTCTCGGACACGTTCGCCGGCATCGCCCCGGCATCGGTGCTCGGCTTCGTCGCGGCACAGGTCTGCGGCGCCGGGGTGGGGCTGCTGCTCATCGTCGCGTTGTATCCGGACGTTGCTGCGGTGGCCGACGGCCTCGTCGTCCCGCACCCGGCCATCACCTCCGGTACGTCGAAAGGTCGGACGACATGACCGACGTTCCCACCGTCCTGTTCGTGTGCGTGCACAACGCCGGCAGGTCGCAGATGGCGGCCGCGTTGCTCGCTCGCCTTGCCGGTGACCGCGTCGTTGTGCTGTCGGCCGGGTCCGCGCCGGCCGACGCCATCAACCCGGCCGTGGTAGAGGCGATGCGCGAGGTCGGCATCGACCTCGCCGCTGCGCAGCCGAAGAAGCTCAGCGACGAGGCCGTCATCAGCGCCGACGTGGTCATCACCATGGGCTGCGGCGACGCCTGTCCGGTGTTTCCCGGCAAGCGCTATCTCGACTGGCAGCTCGACGACCCAGCCGGCCGCGACGTCGCCGGCGTGCGCCCGATCCGCGACGAGATCGCGGCCAGGGTGCAGGCGCTTGCGGCCGAGCTCGCCGCGACCACCTGAATCGAACCCCTGACGGGACCTGCCGGTGGCGAGACTTGTCAGACTGCAGGCACGCCTTGGCGTGCTCAGCGTCTGACAAGTCGTGGGGCTAGTCGGGCGGTGGGAGGAGTTTGCCGGGGTTGAGGATGCCGGCCGGGTCGAGCCGCTGCTTCACCGCGCGCAGCGCGTCGATGCCGACAGCGCCGAGTTCGTTGGCGACGTGGTCACGGTGCGCCGTGCCGACGGCGTGGTGATGGGTGATCGTGCCACCCGCGGCGACGATCGCGTCGTTGGCGGATTTCTTCGCGGCCGCCCACTGCTCGAGCTCACCGCCGGCGTCAGCGGCGGCCAGCGCCGTGAAGTACAGCGATGCGCCGGTGGGGTAGAGGTGCGAGACGTGACAGCCGACGAGCGCACGGCCGAGCGATGCGTGCAACGCCGCGCGCACTCCGGCATAGAGCCGCGGAAGATCCGTCCAGGTCGCAGCCGTCTCGAGCGTCTCGGCGAGCACACCGGCGTCGAGCAGCGCGTCGCGCAGCGACGGCCCAGCGAACCGACCGTGCTCCCAGGCCCTTCCGGCCGCCGCGCCGAGCGGCACGCCGCCAGCGCGTCGCAGCATCTTGCGCACGGCTCGCCGCCGGTGTGCGACGTCATCCTTGCCGCCCTCGTATCCGGTGATGACCAGGCAGCCGTTCCCGACACCTCGCACCCGCAGGTAGGTCGCGAGGGCCCGCCGCAGCAGTCGTCCCGAGCTGCTCATCGCCAGCGAGACACGCGTCTCATCGCGGTCGGACAACCGGGCGATGTCGGGGTGGGGCCCGTCCTGCGCCAGCCGGCGCAGCACCGCCTGGCCGTCCTCCCACGACGGCACCATCCAGCCTTCGTAACGGCGTACCGCTGGCAACCGGCGCACCCGCAGCGTCACCTCGGTCACGACCCCGAGGGTTCCCTCTGACCCGAGCACGAGCCGGCGGAGGTCGGGACCGGCGGCGCTGCCGGGCAGCGCGGGCAGCGCCAGCTCGCCGACGGGGGTCTGCATCCGCAGCCCCACGACCAGGTCATCGATCCGACCGCGCCCGGTCGAGGCCTGTCCGGCCGAGCGGGTCACGACATAGCCGCCGAGCGAGGCGCGCTCGAAGCTCTGCGGGACGTGTCCGAGGGTCAGCCCGTACGCCGCCAACGCCGCCTCGGCGGCCGGCGTGCGGATGCCGGGCTGGAACGTCGCCAGGAGGGACACCTCGTCGACGGTCAGCAGCTGGTCGAGGCGCGAGAGATCGAGCGCGACCAGCGACGAGTGGTCACCGCGCTCGGCGGCGAGCCCGCCGACGACACTCGTGCCGCCACCCCAGGGGACGACGGCGACGCGCTCCTCGGTGCAGATCCGCAGCACCGCAGCGACCTGCCCGGCGTCGGCGGGCAGGAGCACCGCGTCCGGTGCCTCGCCGGCGTCACCACGTCGGCGGCGGATGATCTCGGCGTAGGACTGGCCGCCGGCATGAGTGGCGCGCACCTCGTCGTCCACGCGGACCGCGTCCTCGCCGAGGGCCTGCACGAGCCGGTCGCGGGCCGCGGCCGGCAGCGCCGAGGGTGACAGCCGCGCGCGCTCGACCGGGACCGCGGTCGACGGCGAGGTCCGGCCAAGCTCGTCCCGCAACAGCGCACGCATGCGCCGTGGCAGCTCGGGTTGTGACTCGGCCCATGCGGTCCACGCAATCGTCATGCGCTACAGTGTGACATATGACGTCCCAACGTCACACCTCCCTGGTGGCCGAGCGCGAGATCCCCGAAGCGGTCCTCGCCGCGACCCGGGCCAGTGTCCTCGCTGTCGGCGTGCGCCGCACCACCCTCACCGACGTCGCGCGCCGTGCCGGTGTCAGCCGGATGACCGTCTACCGCCTCGTGCCGGACGTCACCACGCTGATCCTCGAGGTGATGACGCAGGAGTTCGCTGCCCTGCTGGCGGCGGCGGAGTCGCGCGCGGGCCGACGTCGCACTGCACGCGCTCGCATCGTCGCCTCCACCGTCGAGATCGCCCGGCTGCTGCCGGAGGAGCCGCTGTTCCGCCGGGTGGTCGATGTCGATCCCGAGCTGCTCCTGCCCTACCTGACCGATCGTCTCGGCTCGACCCAACAGCTCGCCGTCGCCCACATGCGCCGGATGCTCGCCGAGGGCGTGGCCGACGGCTCGGTCCGGCGGACCGATCTCGATGTCCTCGCGGTGACCCTCGTGCTGGCGGTCGCGCCGTTCGTGGTCTCGGCCCGGCTGCTCGACGGCGTCGGCCGGTCAGCGGCGCTGGAGGAGCTCGGCCGGATGGTGGACGGGTGGCTCCGACCGTGACCGCCGCTGACCTCACTGCCACGCGCAGGGCCGACGACCTGGCGGCTCTTCGCGCCGGTGCGGTGGTCGACGTCCTGGTCGTCGGCGGCGGCGTCACCGGCGCCGGCGTCGCGCTCGACGCGGCAAGCCGCGGCTTGTCCGTCGCGCTGGTCGAGAAGAACGACCTAGCGGCTGGCACCAGTCGATGGTCGAGCAAGCTCGCGCACGGGGGGCTGCGCTACATCGCCGCCGGCCAGCTCGGTGTCGCCTGGGAGTCCGCCGTCGAACGCAACCATCTGGTACGCCGGATCGCGCCGCATCTCGTACAGCCGATGACTTTCGTGATCCCGTCGATGCCAGCCAACGGCCGGCTGGACCATCTGACTGCACGCCTCGGCTTCGGCATCGCCGACACGTTGCGGTGGGCGTCCAGGACACCACCGGTGCTCCCGAAGACGCGGTGGGTTGACGGCGCTGAGGCACGCGCACTCGCAGCGCCACTGCGAGCGGATGTGAAGGGCGCGTTCCTGCACGTCGACGGAGCACTAGAGGACGATGCCCGTCTTGTCGTCGGCATTGCTCGCACCGCAGCCGCACACGGGGCGCGGATCATCACGCATTGCGCGGCCGTCGAGGTCGCCGCCGATGGCGCCACCGTGCACGACACGCTCGGCGGTGACACCTTCGACGTGCGAGCGCGCTGCGTCGTCGTCGCGGCCGGTGTGTGGTGCGGGTCGTTGGTCGACGGGGTGCCGCTGCAGCCCAGCAAGGGCGCGCACCTGTTGTTGCGCGCCGAGTCGCTCGACCATCCGGCTGCGGCCTTCAACATTCTCGTGCCCGGCAGCCGCAACCGGTGGGTCTTCGCGGTGCCGCGTCCCGACGGCACGGTGCAGGTCGGGTTGACCGACGACGCAGTCGACGCTGTCGTCGACGAACCGCAGGTGACCGAGGCGGACGAGCGCTTCCTGCTCGAGACGCTGTCGTCGGGTCTGACCCGGCCGGTCACCTCGGCTGATGTGGTCGGCCGCTTCGCGGGCCTGCGGCCACTGCTCGGTCAGGCGCAGGGGGAGAGCGCAGCGGACCTGTCGCGGCGGCATGCGCTGCTCGACCGTGACGGCGTGCTGGTCATCGTGGGGGGCAAGCTCACGACCTACCGGCGGATGGCGCAGGACGCCGTCGATCGCGTAGTTGCGCGTCTCGGCCGAGGCGGCCACTGCGTGACGACGGGCCTGCCGCTGGTCGGGGCCGCCGGCCTCACCGATGACGGGCTGCCGCCGCGGTTGCGCCGACGGTTCGGCGCCGAGGCCGCAGCGGTGGCGTCGTGCGGACCGGTGGAGCCGATCGCTGCCGACGCGCCCGCGTTGCGCTGCGAGGTGGTGTGGGCAGTTGCGGCGGAAGGCGCGATGACCGCGGACGACGTCGATCGGCGGTTGCGTCTGGACGTCGTACCGGCCTGGCGGGATGCGTCTCGTGCCTATGTCGACGAGGTGCTGTCCGCCGCTCGATGACCCGCGTCAGACCGACGTCACGGACTCCTGCGGTTGCCGTTGCTGTGGGATGCCCGAGGCGCCGGAGCGCACGCGCATCGCGCCGATCGCCCGCTCGAGCCCCTCGTCGTCGACGGTGGTGATGGCCGCGACGGGACGCAGGGTCCGCGACCCGGTCCGCAACCGGAGCGTGTGCGGCTGCATGACCCCCCACACCAGCAGTCGCAGCGGCCGTCCGGACGGGGACACGTCGACCGACTCCAGATGCGCCCACGGGATGTCGGCGTCATAGAGGACGCCCCGCACCCGTACGCCGAGATCGCCGACGGTGACCTTGCTGGTGAGCAGCCGGAACGCGGTCCAGCAGGCCAGGGCGACAGCGCCGGCGGCGGCGACGCGGATGCCGAGTGGCGGGGTCGCCAGGGTCAGCACGCGCACGGCGAGCGCGACCACCAGGCCCGGCAGCAGCGCGAGCACCCGGCCCATGGTCCGGTCGGAGATGACGATCTGCTCCACCTCGCCATCTTCGACCGGTCCCAAGGCTGGATACAGCGGAACCCGGACGAATGGGCCGAACGGATGACCTCACCCCACGGTCGGCTCCCACACGTGCGGGGTGGTGGTGGCCAGCATCCGGAAGCCCAGCCGCTCGAGGATCGGCCGGCTGTCCGCCGTGGCGTCGACCTGCAAGAAGCGGAAGCCCCGCTCGGCGGCGAGCCGGGCCCGCTCGGCTACGAGAGCCCGGTAGATGCCGCGGCCGCGCCACTCCGGTTCGGTGCCGCCGCCCCACAGACCGGCGAAGTCGGTGCCGGGGTAGAACTCGATCCGGGCCGAGCACACCGGGCGGTCGCCGGCCATCGCGACGAGCAGCTCGGTCACCTCCGGGGCGGTCCGCAGCTGGGTGCGCAGCGAACGACCCAGGTCGGCGTGGTCGGTCCCGAAGACCGACTCGTGCACCCGGATGAGCAGGTCGACGTCGGCCTCGCCGGTGATCCGCCGCAGCGTCACTCCGTCGGGCAGCTCCGCGCGGTGCGGGATGGCGTCGACCTCGGCGACCATCAGCGCCTCGTGGTCCTCGCGCCGGAAGCCGGCCGCGACGAGTCGTTGCGAGAGGTCGGCCGGGACGTCATGGTCGTGGTGCTTCCACTCGAAGCGATGACCGAGCCCGCCGTAGAACTCCACCTGCCGAGCGATCGCGTCATCGGCCGTGGTCTCGTCCAGCTGCGACCACGTCACACCGGACCAGCCGCCGTTGTCGGTCTTCACCCATCGCACGACGTCGACGTTGAGCTCGACGATCGCCCCCGAGCCGAGGGCGTCGGTCGCTCGCCGGATCTGCTGGTCGTAAGCCGCCAGCACCAGCTGCTCGTCCACGGCCGCCAATGTGTCACGCCGCGCCAACGAGTCAGCGGATGTAGGTCCCGCTGATCGCACGCGCGATGACGAGCCGCTGGATCTCCGACGTACCTTCAAAGATCGTGTAGATCTTGGCGTCGCGATGCATGCGCTCGACCGGGTATTCGCGGGTGTAGCCGTTGCCGCCGAGCACCTGGATCGCCTGTTCGGTCACCCAGACCGCCGTCTCACCGGCGAACAGCTTGCACTGCGAGCCCTCGGCCGCGGTGAACTCCTTGCCCTGCCGGGCCATCCAGGCAGCACGCCACACGAGCAGCCGCGACGCGTCGATGCGTGTCTTCATGTCGGCGAGCTTGAACGCGATGCCCTGGTTCTCGATGATCGGCCGGCCGAACTGCTCGCGCTGCTTCGCATATTCGAGCGCCACCTCGTAGGCCGCGCGGGCGATGCCGACCGCTTGTGCACCGACCGTTGGGCGGGTGCGCTCGAACGTCGCCATCGAGGGCTGTGACCGGCCGGTCTTCAGGCCTTCACGGGCGCGGTTGAGCCGGTCGTCGAGCTTCTCCTTGCCGCCGAGCAGGTACTTGCCCGGCAGGCGGACGTCGTCGAGCACGACCTCGGCGGTGTGCGAGGCACGGATGCCGTGCTTCTTGAACTTCTGCCCCTGCGACAGGCCCTTGGTGCCTGGAGGTACGACGAACGACGCCTGGCCCCGGGTCGCCAGCGACGGGTCGACGGACGCGACGATCACGTGCCAGTCGGCGATGCCGCCGTTGGTCGCCCAGGTCTTGGTGCCGTTGAGGACCCACTCACCGGCGGCCTCGTCCCAGATCGCCCGGGTCTTCATCGCGCCGACGTCGCTCCCGGCGTCGGGCTCGGAGGAGCAGAAGGAACCCAGCTTGATGTCGTCGGGCGTGCCGTACATCGCCGGCACGAACTCGCCGATCTGCTCGTTGGTGCCGTTAGCGCTGACCGCGGCCGCGGCCAGGCCGGTGCCCATGATGGCGAGGCCGATGCCGGCGTCACCCCAGAACAGCTCCTCCTGGGCGATGACCATCCCGAGGCCGGAGTCGTCGAACCACTGCGACGCCATGAAGTCGAGGGAGTAGATGCCCGCCTTGGCGGCCTCCTGGATGATCGGCCACGGCGTCTCCTCGCGCTCGTCCCACTCGTGCGCGGCCGGCCGGATCACCTCGGCGGCGAATTCGTGGAGCCACTTCTGCAGCTCTTTCTGGTCGTCGCTGAGCTCGAGCGAGAACGCCAGGTCGGCCATGGAGGGTCTCCCGAGAGTGAAAGGTTGACCCCTATGGTGTTACCCGCGGTAACATCTGTCAAGACAGCCCGGCGAGGGACCTAGGTGACGCCATGAGCAGCGGGACCGCAACCACGGATCGGCGTGCGCAGCTGCTGGCGGCAGCCGACCGGGTCGTGCAGCGCGACGGGTCAGCCGCGTCGATGAACCTCATCGCCGCGGAAGCCGGCATCACCAAGCCCATCCTGTATCGGCATTTCGGCGACAAGGGTGGGCTCTACCGAGCACTTGCCGAGCGGCACATCGACCTGCTGGTCGAACG
>JAVEEH010000343.1 GCA_030840545.1 Frankiaceae bacterium
GAAAGCGCTTCGGCTGGCACACACCGAGGCCAGCGCACACGCGTGCTTGCGGCCGTCGGCCGCCATCCGGACGACCACTTTCTCGCCCGGCACGTCATGCGCCACCACCTCGCCCGCGCCTTCCGGCGTGTCCACGGCGCAGCCCACGCCGGGCGCCTTCTCGGCGAAATCAACGTAGAGCGGATGCTCGTACTTCAGGCAGCACATCAACCGGCCGCACGCACCACTGATCTTCAACGGGTTCGGCGCCAGGTCCTGGTCCTTGGCCATCCGAACACTGACCGGCTCGAAGTCCTTCAAGAACGTCGCGCAGCACAGGTCGCGCCCACACGGCCCGATGCCACCTTGCACCCGAGCCTCGTCGCGGGCGCCGAGCTGGCGCAGCTCGACCTTGGTGTCGAGTGTGCGCGACATGTCGCGCACGAGATCCCGGAAGTCGACCCGGTGCGGCGCGGAGCAGTAGACGACGATGCGACGGGGCTGGCTGCGGTCGAGATAGTCGATGCCGACGACCTTCATCGGCAGGTCGTGCTGGCGGATCAGCCGCTTGGCCGCCACCTTGGCCTCGGCACGACGACGCCGGTTGCGGTCATCCCGGTCGACGTCGGCGTCGGTGGCGATCCCGGCCAGCCGGGGCAGGCCGCCGATGTCGTCGGACACCCACGCGGGCGCCCAGACGCACTCCGCGACCTCGGTCCCGTCGTCGGTGGGCACCAGCACGCGGTCGCCGACGCGCGGGGTCAGCTCACCCGGGTCGAGGTAGTAGAGCCGGCCGTAGCGCTCGAAGCTCACTGCCATCACCATGCCCACGAGGGGAGGGTACGGCGTCGTCAGCCTTGGTGCAGGGCGAGAGCCATCGCCTCCACGGCGAGCAGCGGCGCGACGTTGGCGTCCACGGCCTCCCGGCAGCCCAACACCGCCTCGATCCGGCGCAGCGTCGACTCCGGCGAGGACGTGTTGGCGAGCCGCTGCACCGTCCGTTCGAGGTCGCCGTGGACGAGAACGACGTCGGAGCCCAGCTGGAGGACCAGCACGTCGCGATAGAAGGCGGCGAGGTCGGTGAGAGCCCGGTCGAGAGCATCGCGCTGCGTGCGCGTGGCCCGCGACTTCTGCCGGCGCTCGAGGTCGGACAGCGCGGCGGACATGCCCCGCGGTTTCGCCCGCCCGCGGCCACCGATGTCCCCGAGGGACTCCCGCAGGGCGCTGGTCTCGGCCGAGTCGGCGCTCTCGATGATGCGGGCGGCCTCCTCCTTGGCGGCGTCGACGAGGTTGGCGGCCGCCATGAAGCAGCCGCCCACGGTCGCGACCTGCGTCGGCAGCTCGAGCACCTCGCGCCGGCGCTGCTGCGCCTCGGCATCCCGGGCCAACCGCCGGGCCCGACCGACATGGCCCTGGGCCGCGCGCGCTGCGAACGCCGCAACGGCCCCGTCCGCGCCCTCCCCTTCGAGGTGGGCCGCGACGTCGGCGTAGGGCGGGATGCGGAGAGTCACGTGCCGGCAGCGGGACCGGACCGTCGGCAACAGGTCCTCGGTCGACGGTGCGCAGAGCAGGAACACCCCGCGCGGCGGCGGCTCCTCGATGGACTTGAGCAGAGCGTTGAGGGCCTGCTCGGTGAACCGGTCGGCGTCCTCGACGATCGTGACCTGCCAGCGACCGCGCGTCGGAGCCAGCGCCGCGCGGTTGACCAGGTCGCGCGTCTCGGCCACTCCGTAGGACAGCCCGGCAGGCGCGACGATCTCGACGTCGGCGTGGGCCCCGGTCATCGATGTGTGGCACTCGTGACAGAGCCCACAACCCCCGTCGGCGCACTGCAGTGCGGCCGCGAATGCACGCGCCGCCACCGACCGGCCGGATCCGGGCGGGCCGGTGAACAACCAGGCATGTGTCATGCCGGCACCGCCGGTGCCGGCGATGGACGACTGCGCGGCCAGGACCGCGGTTTCGAGGACGGCCACCACCTCGCGTTGACCGATCAGCTCGTCGAAGACGCCCATCACTGCCCCGCCGACTGTTCGATCCGGGCCAGCGGCATGGTCAGCGTCGGCGCCGATGCGGGCAGGTCGGGAAGCTCGTGCTCGACGCGGTCGAGGACCAGTCCGTGCACGTGCTCGACGTCGTAGGCGGCCACGTCGACGACGAGATAGCGCCGGTCGCCACCACGTCGCGCAAGCTCGCGGAACACTGTCCGCACCCGGCGATGAAACGCGAGCTCTTCCGCCTCCAGTCGGTCGCCGGGGCCCGTCGACCGACCCAGGCCCACCGCGGGGTCGAGATCGAGGAGCACGGTCAGGTCGGGCAGCAGGCCACCGGTCGCCCATCGCGAGATTCGGCGCACGTCGTGGTCGTCGAGCTTGCGCCCACCGGCCTGATAGGCCAGTGAGGAGTCGATGAACCGATCGGTGATGACGACGGCGCCGCGTTCGAGTGCGGGGCGGATCACCTCGGCGACGTGTTGCGCCCGGTCGGCGGCGTAGAGCAGCGCTTCGGTGCGAGGCGACATGGCCGTGTTGGCTCGGTCGAGCAAGGTCTCGCGCAGCCGACCGCCGATGGGCGTGGCGCCGGGCTCGAAGGTGAGCACCACCTCGTAGCCGCGAGCACGCAGGCGTTCGTCGAGCAACCGGGCCTGTGTCGATTTGCCCGCTCCCTCCCCGCCCTCGAAGGCGAGGAACAGCCCGCCGACGCCCCGTCCGAGCTCGGGATTGCGGCGCAGCAGGGCGGCGGCGATGTCAGTGCGCAAGGGGACGTTGGGCCGGTCGTCCATCATGCGCAGGCAGATGCGCCCGACGGCAAATGCGATAAGACCCGCGACGAACATCGTGATGGTCACACCATCGAGGCGGATGCGGGTCTCGCCGAGCACCACCGAGTGCTGTCCGATCGCGCCGGCTGTGAAGGGCGATGCCACGACCACGGCGAGCAGCATCAGCCGCATCATGTTGTAGATGTAGGCGAACGTCCGGGCGCGCTTGTCGTCGCTGACCTCGAGACCGATCATCGTGATGCCGACGACCCACACCACGCCGGCGAATGCACCCATGAAGAACGTGAACACCATCGCGAGCAGCAGGTTGGGCATGACCGCGTCGAGCGACAGCGCGAGGCCCGCCGCCATGATGCACAACCCCATCAGCCGGCGGCGCGAGACGGCGCGGAACAGCGTCGGCCCCGTCATCATGCCGGTGGCGAGACCGATGAAGATGGTCGCGAAAAGCACGCCGTAACCGGCGGGGCCGGCGTGCAGGTCAACGACGAACTGCGGCGCGAGACCAATGGCGGCAGCGCCGGCCGCGACGGCACCCAGGATGCCGACGACGAGCCCGCGCAGCCATCGGGCCGACCCGATGAACTGCCAACCTTCGACGATCGACTGCCAGGTCGACACCTTGGCGGCGTCCGGGTCGTCGGACCGCCGCGGGCCGGCGATCCCCTTCAACGAGAACACGGTGGCTGCTGAGATGAGGAAGGTGAGCGAGTCGAAATAGAGCGCGAGGTCGACCGGGTTGCTGCGGAAGTGTGCGAACGCCGCTCCCAGGAGGTGGTTGACCTCGGCGAGGAGCGCGAACAGCGTCGAGGCGACGGCTGCCGACCCGTAGGTCGTGATCAGGCTGATGCGGTTGGCCGACTCGAGGTGGCTGGCCGGCACCAGGTTGGGCACGCTGGCTTCCTTGGCCGGAATCCAGAACAGGGACAACGACTCGATGAGGAACGCCGCGACCAGCAGCCACCACAGGGTGTGGACGACGGGGATGGACGCATAGAGAAGGCAGCGGAGGATGTCGGCGACGACCATGGTGTAGCGCCGGTTGAAGCGGTCACCCCACGCGCCGGCGAAGGGGCCGATGACGAGTGCAGGGGCCAGCCGGACGGCGATCACGCTGGCGATCGCATAGAGCCCGGCCGAATACCCTCTCTCCAGCTCCTGCGCGAGCTGGGTGGTCGCGACGAAGCCGAGCCAGTCGCCGAGGCTGGACAACGACAGCGCAATCCAGAGTCGGCGGAACTGCTTGAACCCGAGGACGTTCCTTACCTCGCGCTCACCCGGGGGCTCCGACGCGACGTCGGACAGGTCGCGGACATGCGCGCCTGCCGGCAGGTGACGCCGAAAGTGCGGGATACCGGGCTCCTCGGACGGGCTGGCACCACTGTAACGAGCCGGACCGTCAGACCACGGCCCCTTGTGGACACGTGTCAGCCCTGGCCGTCAGCCGCCGCTCGCTTCTTGCTGGTCTTCTTCGCCGTCTTCTTGGCCGGCGACTTTGCCGCCTTCTTGGCGGTGCGTTTGCGGGGCGCGGCGGGTCCCTTGGCCCGGCGCTCGGCGAGCAGCTCCGCCGCCCGCTCGATGGTGACCTCCTCGACCGAGTCACCCTTGCGCAGGCTGGCGTTTGACTCGCCGTCGGTGACGTAGGGACCGAACCGGCCCTCCTTGACGACCACGGGCTTGCCACTCGCCGGGTCGGTGCCGAGCTCGCGCAACGGTGCGGCGGCAGCCGCGCGACCCCGGGTCTTGGGCTGGGCGAGCAGCGCCAACGCCTCGTCATGTGTCAGGGAGAACAGCTGCTGCTCATCGGCGAGCGACCGCGAGTCGGCGCCGCGTTTGACGTACGGTCCGTAGCGCCCGTTCTGCACCGTGATGTCGTCGCCCGTTGCCGGATCGGTGCCGAGCACCCGGGGAAGGGACAGCAGCCGCATCGCATCCTCGAGCGACACCGACTCGATGTCCATCGACGAGAGCAACGACGCCGTGCGTGCCTCGGCTCCGTCGAGAGGCTGCGTGGTGACGTAGGGGCCGTAGCGACCGCCGCGCACCACGATCGGCTCGCCGGTCTCAGGATCCTGGCCGAGCACGCGCTCGTCACTCTGCTTCTGCAACAACGACATGGCTCGTTCGACGGTGAGCTCGTCGGGCGGAAGGTCCTCCGGCACGCTCGCGCGTTCGGAGCTGGCGGAGTCGGCGCCCTTCTGCACATACGGCCCGTACTTACCGACCCGCACGATGACAGGTTCGCCGTCCTCGGCCGTGCCGATCGGGATGGAGTTGACCTCGCGCGCGTCGATCTCGCCCAGGCGGTCGTGCACGAGATCCTTCAATCCCACCCCGGCGTCGCCGGTGCCGAAGTAGAAGTCGGCGAGCCACTGGCCGCGCTCGCGCGCGCCGGCGGCGATCTCGTCGAGGTCGTCCTCCATCTCGGCCGTGAACCCATAGTCGACCAGGCGGCCGAAGTGCTGCTCGAGCAGGCCGATGACCGCGAAGGCCATGAACGACGGCACCAGAGCAGTGCCACGCTTGAACACGTAGCCGCGGTCCTGGATCGTGCCGAGGATCGAGGCGTAGGTGGACGGCCGGCCGATGCCGAGCTCCTCGAGCGCCTTCACGAGGCTCGCCTCGGTGTAGCGCGCCGGCGGGTTCGTCGCGTGCTGCTGAGGCTCGACGCCAAGGGCGTCGACGCGCTGGCCCTCGCTGACCTGCGGCAGGCGGCGCTCGCGGTCGTCGCGATCGGCCTGCTCGTCATCGGTGTCCTCGACGTAGGCCCGCAGGAATCCAGGGAACGTGATGACCTTGCCGGTCGCGGAGAACTCGGCGACCCGACCATCGCTCGCGGTGCCCTGCACCCGGACGCTGACGGACTGACCGGTCGCGTCGGCCATCTGCGAGGCCACCGTGCGCTGCCAGATGAGCTCGTAGAGGCGGAACTCGTCGTTGCCGAGCTCGCCGCGCACCTGCTGGGGAGTGCGGAAGCGATCGCCGGCAGGCCGGATCGCCTCGTGGGCCTCCTGCGCGTTCTTCACCTTCCGCTGGTAGCGCCGCGGCGAGTCGGGCACGTAGTCGTCGCCGTAGAGCTCTCGCGCCTGGTCGCGGGCTGCGGTCAGCGCGGTGTCGGACAACGTGGTCGAGTCGGTCCGCATGTAGGTGATGTAGCCGTTCTCGTAGAGCCGCTGCGCGAGCCGCATCGCCACCTGAGCGGACACTCGCAACTTGCGGCTGGCCTCTTGTTGCAGCGTGCTCGTGATGAACGGCGGATAGGGCGACCGGCGATAAGGCCGCTGCTCGACGCTGCTGACGGCGAAGCTCGAGTCACCGAGGCCGGCGGCCAACGCACCGGCCGCCGACTCATCGAGATGGACGACGTCAGCCGTCAGCTCACCGGTCTCGTTGAAGTCGCGCCCGGTGGCGACGCGTTTGCCGTCGAGGGCGGCCAGCGTCGCGGTGAATGCACGCGGGTCCTCGTCCCGGCCGGTGTCGAACGTCGCTTCGAGATCCCAGTAGCCCGCCGAACGGAACCGCATGCGCGCCCGTTCGCGCTCGACCAGCAGGCGCGTCGCG
Organism: Frankiaceae bacterium; assembly: GCA_030840545.1. Lineage (GTDB taxonomy): Bacteria > Actinomycetota > Actinomycetes > JAFAQI01 > JAFAQI01 > JAFAQI01. The sequence goes on from JAVEEH010000343.1 coordinate 6,323, forward strand.
ACGGACTGCACCCGACCGGCCGACAGTCTCGGCATGACCTTCTTCCACAGGACCGGTGACACCTCGTAGCCGTAAAGGCGGTCGAGGATGCGGCGGGTCTCCTGCGCCTCCACCAGTGCGCGGTTGAGGTCGCGCGGCTGCTCGATGGCCTCCCGGATCGCCTGCGGCGTGATCTCGTGGAAGACCATCCGATGCACCGGCACCCGCGGCTTGAGCACCTCGAGCAGATGCCACGCGATGGCCTCGCCCTCGCGGTCCTCGTCCGTCGCGAGCAGCAGCTCGTCGGCGTTCTTGAGCGCCGCCTTCAGCTTGGCCACCTGTTGCTTCTTGTCCGGGTTGACGACGTAGAGCGGTTCGAAGCCGTGGTCGACGTCCACGCCGAGGCGAGCCCACGGCTCCTTCTTCTTGTCCTCCGGGATCTGCGCGCTGTTGCTCGGCAGGTCGCGGATGTGCCCGATGGATGACTCGACGACATAGCCGGATCCCAGGTAGCCGGCGATGGTGCGAGCCTTGGCCGGCGACTCGACGATGACCAGCCGTCGGCGCGCGGCGCCGTCGGCGGTAGTCGGGCTCGTCTCGGCCACGTGGCTCCTCTATCTCTTGGTCTGCCGTCTGACGTGACTGCTGGTCCGGGCCGGCGGACTGCGACCGCGGTTCAGGCGCCGCGAGCGTAGTCAGCCGCCGGCCAACCACCAACGGGTGCACCCGCGGGCGGATCACCCACGAGCTCCCGCAACCGGTTGAGCCGCCGCTGCCCGACGATCCGATAGGCGGGTCCGTCGGCTCGCGGCCCGACGAGCAGTCCGGGGATGCCTGCCGCGGCCAGCGCCGCTCCTACTGCCGGCCACGCACGCTCGTCATTGGCGCCGAGAGCCAATGTATACATGCTCGCCGTGCCAGCCCCGGATGCGAGGCACCACCAGCGCAGCCGCGCCCCGTCGATCGCCCAGCCCACCGGCGGCACCTTGACGGCTCCCCGGGTCCAGGCGTCGGCGACCGAACGCAGTTGCGACAACCACGGCGTGCGCACCGCGACCCCGCTCTGCTCGTGGTCGTCACGACCGGTGTCGTCGAGCTCGGCCTCGAGATCCAGAGCGGCCAGCTCGACGACGAGGGCCGCCACCCGCCAGCCCTCGTCCACGACCACGCTGATCCGAGCCGAGTCGCCGCGGCGGACCACCTGACCGGGGCCGGCAAGCAGGCCCTCGAGGTCGGCGATCTGCGGCTCGCGGGCAGCGGCCGAGAAAAGCGACATCTGGCTCATCGCGGCCGAGGCTACGCGCCGCGGCACCGGCTCAGGGTGTGGCGGAGGTCTCCACGGCCGGCGCCGGCGAGCCCATGTCGACCTTGCGCCGCTTGCTCACGAGCACTGCGCCGATGATGAGACCGAGCGCCAGCACGCCCACGATGATGCGCACGGCGTTGTTCTGATGCGAGCCGTGTACGCCGTACTTGACCACGGTGGGTGCCACCAGCAGGGCGACCAGGTTCATCACCTTGATGAGAGGGTTGAGAGCCGGCCCGGCGGTGTCCTTGAACGGATCACCGACGGTGTCACCGATGACGGTGGCCGCGTGCGCCTCGGACCCCTTACCGCCGTAGTTGCCGTCCTCGACGAGCTTCTTGGCGTTGTCCCAGGCCCCACCGGAGTTGGCGAGCATGATCGCCATCAGGACGCCGGCCGCGATCGCGCCGGCGAGGTAGGCACCGAGGGGTTCCCAGCCGAGCCAGAAGCCGGTGGCGATCGGCGCCAGGACGGCGAGGAGCCCTGGTGTCGCGAGCTCACGCAGCGAGTCCTTGGTGCAGATGTCGACGACACGGGCGTAGTCCGGTCGCACGGTGCCGTCCATGATTCCCGGGTTGCTGTGGAACTGGTTGCGCACCTCCATGACCACCCGGCCGGCCGCCCGGGCGACCGCGTTGATGGCGAGTCCGGAGAAGAAGAAGACGACGGAGGCCCCGAGGATGAGCCCGAACAGGACATTGGGCTTGGACACGTCGAGGTGCAGCAGGAAGCCCGGGCCCTCCTCACCCGCGACCGCGGTGCCGAACGATCCAAACAGTGCTGTCGCGGCCAACACGGCGGTCGCGATCGCGATGCCCTTGGTGATGGCCTTGGTCGTGTTGCCGACAGCGTCGAGCGCGGTGAGCACCTCGGCGCCCTTGGCGTCGACCTCACCGGACATCTCAGCGATGCCCTGCGCGTTGTCCGAGATCGGCCCGAAGGTGTCCATCGCGACGATGACGCCGACGGTCGTCAACAGGCCGGTGCCCGCCATGGCGACCGCGAACAGCGCCAGCACCACGACGCCGTGACCGAGCAGGAAGGCGATGTAGACAGCGCCGCCGATCAGCACCGCGGAGTAGACAGCGGACTCCAGGCCGACGGAGAACCCACCCAGGATGACCGTGGCTGCGCCGGTCAGTGACTGCCGGCCGATGTCCTGCACCGGGCGGCGCTCGGTCTCGGTGAAGTAGCCGGTGAGCACTTGGATCGCGCTCGCGAGAACGAGCCCGATGAGCACCGCGAGGAAGGCTGTCACCCGCGGGTTGCCGGACAGCGCCGCCACCTTGGCGGTGGCACCGTCGAGCTTTCCGAACGTCGAGGGCAGGTAGATGAATGCCGCCACCAGGACGAGGACAGCGGAGACGATCGCCGAGATGAAGAAGCCGCGGTTGATGGCGGTGAGGCCGGTGCGGTCGCCGTCGCGGGGGGCGGTGACCAGCACGCCGAGGATCGCCGTGATGACACCGATGGCCGGGACGATGAGCGGGAAGACGAGCCCCTGCATGCCGAAGGCAGACTTGCCGAGGATCAGCGCGGCGACGAGCGTCACGGCGTAGGACTCGAAGAGATCAGCGGCCATACCGGCGCAGTCGCCGACGTTGTCGCCCACGTTGTCGGCGATGGTTGCGGCGTTGCGGGGGTCGTCCTCAGGGATGCCCTGCTCGACCTTGCCGACCAGGTCGGCGCCGACGTCGGCCGCTTTGGTGAAGATGCCGCCGCCGACACGCATGAACATCGCGAGCAGCGCCGCACCGAAGCCGAAGCCTTCGAGCACCTGGGGCGCACGCTCGTTGAAGATCAGGGTGACGCCGCTCGCTCCGAGCAGACCCAACCCGACGGTGAGCATGCCGACAACACCCCCGGAACGGAACGCCACACGCATGGCCGGCCGCACGCCGGCGGCCTGGGCGGCGGCCGCCATCCGGACGTTGGCCCGGGTCGCCAGAGTCATGCCGGCCCAACCGACGAAGGCTGAGAACCCTGCGCCGATCAGGAAGAACAGCGATCGGCCGAACCGCGTGCCGGCGGTCTCCGCCGGGAGGATGAACAGCAGCCCGAAGATGATGACGGCAAAGGGCGCGAGAGTGGTGAACTGCCGGCGCAGATAGGCGCCCGCGCCCTCCTGGACGGCTCGGGAGATCTCGCGCATCTTCTCGGAGCCCTCGTCCGCGGAGAGCACGTCGCGCACGAAGAACCAGGCCACGAGCAGCGCGAACAGCGCGACGACGGCGATCACGACGAGGATGCCGTAGTCACCACCCGAGACATGCGCGGCATCGGCCTTGGCACCGAGCACGGCGGGGGCGTGGAGCATCGGGGACATCAGCGTCCTCCTGGTCGGCAGGCATTGCAGAGCAGACGAAAAACGGGGCCATGCCGGAGCGACGGCACAACTTGGCGCGCTCCGGCCCGGCGAGAGTTTAGCCAGGTCGGGCAGCGGCCCGGACAGGCAGGAGCGTCAGCGGCTCTCGGGTGCCATCACGTCGGTGGCCGGCCACGTCATGCGGACGTGCGTCCCGTCGACGTCCGACGTGACGGCGACGTCCTCCACCAGGCCGCTGATGACCGCGAGCCCGAAGCCCGGTGGGAGGAGGTCGGGGATCGGCTCGGAGGTGGCATCGGGCGAGGCCAACGCCTCGGCGTCCAGCTGGCCGAGGCTTGGCTCACCCATGGCGTCCTCGAGCGGACCGCAGTCGACGACCTCCACGGTGAAGCGGTCCTGCTCGTCGGTCAGCCGCATCATCACCGGCGACTCCGGCGACTTGCTCTGGTGCACGTTGACCGCGCGCGAGCACGCCTCGCCGACGGCGAGACGCACCTCATCGAGGATCTGCTCGTCAACGCCGGCTCGGCGAGCGACCGCCAGCGCGACGAGCCGCGCTGTGCGGACGTGCGCCGGCAGCGCGGTGAAGCTGACCTCGACCGTCGGCATCGAGCGTCAGTCGCTGGCTTTGAGCGCTTCGTCGACCGAGGCGTGGATCGGGAAGACTTTGGTGAGCCCAGTGATCCGGAAGATCTTCAGGATGCGCTCCTGCGTGCAGACCAGCCGTAACGAACCCTCATGGGCACGAACCCGCTTCAAGCCCCCGACGAGCACACCAAGGCCGGTCGAGTCGAGGAAGTCGACGCTCTCCATGTCGACGACGAGGTGGTAGTTGCCGCTCGACACGAGGTCGATGAGCTGCTCACGGAGCTTGGGCGCCGTGTAGACGTCGATCTCCCCACCGACCGTCACAACGGTGCGGTCGCCTTCGGTCCTGGTCGATAGGGACAGATCCACGCGGTCCTCCAGCGAGCGTCGAAAATTTCTCTGCGGCGCTACCCGCCAGCCGCGAATTCAATCACGTTGATCACCACGCGACGATGGCGACCCGGCCTCACGATGCTCACCTTCCGGGCGTGGCGGCGGACACTCCGGGTAGGGAGATGAACAAGCAGGCGAACCGGGTGATCCCGGGAAAGTGAGGACGTCTCCATGGTGGTATTCGGACTGTTGCTGATGCTCGGCTGCGCTGCACTCGCTGTCGACGCCGTCATCCAGAACACCTCGGCGATGCATGCGATCGCGTTCAACCAGCCGATCTCCGGCCTCTCCCTCGGCGCTCTGTTCATCGCCGGCGCTGTGGTCGGACTGCTGTTCGCGCTCGGGCTGGCGATGTTCACCGGCGGTCTCGGCCGGGCGCGGCGGATCCGTCGGGAGCGACGCAACCTGCGTCGGCAGAGTGCACAGGCCCAGAATCTGCAGGCGGAGAACACCAGGCTGGAGCAGGAGCTCGCCGCTGAGCGCACCTCGGCCTACCCGGCCGACCCGAGCACGACGAACGGCGCGGACACCACCACGAGCGGACGGCACCGGATCGGCCGCTGAGCCGGTCGGCGCGGAACCAGCCGTTCAGTCGGTCTCGGCCCGCTGCACCCAGGCGTGCAGGTGCCCGGCGACCAGCAGGAGGAGCGCGGCGCCGGCCACCCCGCGCCACAACGAACCGGTGTCGAGCACCGCAGCGATGTCGTGAGCGACCGTCGCGGTCACGCCCGTGTCCTTGTGGCGGATGGCTTCGCGAGTGACCTGGTCTCCGTACGGCAGTTGCGGCTTGTAGGTGCCCTGCGGGAGCGGTTTGACCTCGGTCAGGACTGACGGCAGGTCGGGCGCCGAACCGGCCGTGTAGGTGGGCAACGAGGCGCTCAGATCGGCAGCGGGGTGCTTGCCGGAGACCGGGTGAGAACTCTTCCCGCTGCCGTGGCCCGCGGTCGAGCCACCGCTGCCGGACCCGCCGCTGCCGGAGCCGCCGCCGCCGGACCCGCCGCCGGAGCCGCCGGATCCACCGGATCCACCGCCGCTGCCGCCGCCGGGCGGCGTGCTCGACGGCGTCGGAGCGGCCGGGAAGGCCACGCTCTTCGACGGCGACGCCGGTGAGTCGAGGTAGCCGCTCGAGCCTGGCGAGGTGTGCCTCAGCGCGACGACGTGGAACGTGTGGGTGGTCCCTTGTGCGCCCGAGCCGAAGTCGACGCTGACCGAGCAGCCGCTGGCGTCACAGACCGAGCCGGCGTCGACACCACCTGATGTCACGTCGGTGTTGGTTGTCTCGTCGACGATGTCGTAACCGGCGAGGTCGGGCTCCTGGTTGGGGTTCCAGGTGAAGGACGCGACCGTGTCACTCGCGTCGGCCGCGAAACCGCTGGGTGTCGCCGGGGGTAGGGCCAGCCGGAATGAGGCGGATGCGTTGACGCCGCCGGTGAGCTGGGCCTTGTAGGTGCCGTTGAGCGCCTGCTTGCTGCCGGACCCGCAACCACCGCTCCAGGACAACCCGGCGGTGGAGAACTGGAAGCTGAGCGTCTTGCTGGCGGTGGCACTGGCCTTGACGCTGCCGACGCTGTGCGAGTTGCCCTGGGCGTCGACGATGACCAGGCTCGTCGTCGCACCGCTGACCGATTGCGGGACGGTCCCGTCGATGTGCAAGCAGGTGTCGGAGCTGGTTGCCGCTGCGGTCGCGTCAGAGCCATCGCCGCGCGTGACGGTGGGATTGCCCGCCGCCGCGAAGACCGGACCGGTCGCCAGCCCGGCGATCGCGGCCGCGATGCCCAGCGGCAGGGCGACCCGGCCACCGTGGCGCAGGAGGTTGCGGGCGGTCATGACGAGCTCGCCTTCTTGATGGGGGTGACCTTGTCGAGCGTCAACCGGAGCACGATCCGCTGGGCATCGCTGCCGAGCGGGTTACAGCTGGTCAAGGTGAGCCAGTGACCTGTGCCGAGAGCTCCGGCCTGGCTCACCACATAAGAAGATCTCGGCTGAACGACCCACGGGTTGAGGTGGCCGGCGAATGGCGCGACCACCCGGTAGGTGCAACGAGCAAAGGGAGTGATCAGGTCGACCGTGTCGCCCGGCTTCATGTAGTTGATCTTGTTGAACGGCCGCCCGTAGGTGGTGCGGTGACCCGCGATGGCCACGTTGCCCTGCTCGCAGGGGAACGGAGTGGACTCGTAGTGCCCGGCACCCGCCTGCAGCGCTGCGAGCGTCGTCCCCTCGACCACGAGCACATTCACCTTGACGCGGTCGTTGTTGATGATGAGACGGGTCAGACCTTGCCCGACGGGGATGTGGTGCTCACGCCAGAGTGTCTGGAAGTGCGGGTTGGACAGCTTGTCCTGGATCTGGGTCTGCTTGTACTTCTGGAACCAGTCGGTGAAGGCCGGGAAGGCAAACATGCTGACCCCGGACAGGAGGAGCAGGACGGTCACCGCGGATACGGCCCGGCGCCCGCCGCTGCGGTTCATGCTCAGCCGGACAAGGGACCCGAAGGAGCGGGGGGACCCGGCGGCCACGGGCAGGAAGGACGCAACGGGGCGCGGACCCTCCATGGCTGCACTCCTCCCGCAAGCGTCATCGTCAGGTGTCGTCAGGCGGCACAACGAGGTTGATCACGCAAGGTTACGACTCGGTCCAGGTTATGGCGGTTCCACCGCATCTGCCGGAATTTGGCCGGCTCGGGCCACGCCCCGCGCACTGCCCAGCCAGGCCAGCCAGCCAGGCGCCGTCACCCGGGTGGTGACCGTCGCGATTCCGCCGACCAGAGCACACCTCACCACCCGGGCCCGGTCTTCCGCTGCCATGCGCGTTGCCGCTGCACAGGCACTCGCCGGGCTGCCACGACCCGCGATCGCTGCGGCGAGGGCGGCGGCGTCCGCCGCCGCGGCTGCGCGATGCCGGAGCCGAACGGCCACGCCCGTGGCGACGGCGGCGCCGCAGGCGAGAACCAGCGTCGCGACGACGAG
>JAVEEH010000028.1 GCA_030840545.1 Frankiaceae bacterium
ACGAGTGCGCGCCGGCGCGGCGGCGGCGTGCGCGGCCCTCGCGGTTGCGGTTGCGCTGATCGCCGTCCCGCACCTGAACGACAAGGCGCGCACTCCCATCGCCGGAGGCGTCACGACGTTGCTAACGCCGGACCGGCCGCTCTCGGCCACGCAACTGCAGGCGGCAGCCGCGATCATTCAACGTCGACTGCAGGCGGTCGGTGTAGCTGGCACAGCCGGCGTGCGCGGCGGGCAGGTGGCGATCAAGTCCGCCGCCGCGAGCCGGACGACGATCTCGTCGATCGCCGCTCGCGGTGAGCTCCAGTTTCGACAGGTGCTGGCCGCGAAGGCCCCGGCGGCCGGGACGGGGTCACTGCCCCAAGGCGCCGCGAGTCTCGCCGACGCCGAACGCCTGTATGCGGATCGCCGGTGCGGCCCCGTGGCGGACGGCCTGGACCAGTCGACGTCCGCCGCCAACTACCTCGTCACGTGCGACAGCCAGTTCGAATACCTGCTGGGACCGCCGGAAGTGGACAACGGCGACGTCGCGCGCGTGGGCGCTTCCAGCGACCAGCTCGGAAGCTGGCTCGTCCAGCTGACTTTCAACCATGCCGGCGCCGGCACCTGGCTCACGCTCACCGCACACGCAGCCCTGCAGCCGGACATGCCGACCTGCCAGCCACCGTCCGGCTGCAACGCCGTCGCGATGGTGGTGGACGGCACGGTCGTGTCCGCCCCGCGGATCACAGATCCGCACGGCATCAGAGGTGGCCACGCTCAGATCGTCGGGAACTTCACGGAGGGGCGGGCGCGGGCACTGGCGGCAAGTGTCAGCGCCGTGCCACTGCCGGCCGGCTTCACGATCGCCAACTGACGACGCAACGGCGCGGGCACGGAGCTCTAACGTGGACGGCACAGCCGCTGACGGCCCTCAGAGCTTGAGGTCGGTGCCGACCGCAAAGCCGTGCCGGGCACCGTCGCCGAGGAAGGCCCCCACTGTCTTCTCGAGCTCGTCGACCGTCCAGGTCTCGCCCTCCGCCGCGAAAACGCCGTCGAGACTGGGCGCCTTCATGACGCCGACCTTGCCGCTGTAGACGACGAAGACGTTGCCGGTGACGTGGTCGGCGGCCCGGCTGCCGAGCCAGACGACGACCGGCGCGACATGCTCGATCGCCCACGGGTCCACCTCGTCACCGTCGGGTGGCGGCGGGAACGTCGCCTCGGTCATCGCGGTCCGCGCGCGCGGAGCGAGTGCGTTGGCGCGCACGCCATAGCGACCGGCCCCGTGGGCGACCGCGAGGGTGAGCGCCGCGATGCCGGCCTTCGCCGCCGAGTAGTTGGGCTGTCCCGGGGAGCCGAAGAGGAATGCCTCCGAGGCGGTGTTGACGACCCGGGCCCATTGGGGCTCGCCGGTCGCCTTCGACCGCTCACGCCAGTAGGCCGTCGCGGCCTGGCAGGTCGCCGCATGCCCACGCAGGTGCACCCGGAGCACCGTGTCCCACTCGTCGGCGGACATCGAGAAGATCATGCGGTCGCGCAGCACGCCGGCGTTGTTGACGAGCACGTTGAGGTCGCCGTAGGTCGAGATGGCACGAGCCACCAGCGCCGTGCAGAAGTCCCAGTCACCGACGTCACCCGGCATGCCGACAGCCTCACCGCCGGCTGCGACGATCTCAGCGGCCACCGACTCCGCCGCAGCACCGATGTCGTTCACCACGACCTTGGCGCCCGCGGCGCCGAGCGCGATCGCCTCGGCCCGGCCGAGCCCGGCACCCGCACCTGTGACGACCGCGACCCCGCCGTCGAGCTCCGAGCCGCTGAACGACGGCACCAACGGCTTCACCACGACGCGGATCTCCTCATCGGTAAGCGCCCACCATCAGCGCACTCGTCGGCACGCCGGTGCCACCCGTGACCAGCACGTGCTCGGCGCCTTCGACCTGGTTGACCGAGGTGCCACGCACTTGCCGCACCCCTTCGGCGATGCCGTTCATGCCGTGCAGATAGGCCTCGCCGAGCTGTCCGCCATGCGTGTTGATCGGCAGCCGACCGCCAACCTCGATCGCGCCTTCGGCGATGAAGTCCTTGGCCTCGCCGGGCCCGCAGAAACCGAACTCCTCGAGCTGCGCAAGCACGAACGGTGTGAAGTGGTCGTAGAGGACAGCCGTCGCGACGTCGTCCGGTCCGAGCCCCGACGTCTCCCAGATCTGACGCGCGCAGGTGCCCATCTCGGGCAGCCCGACGATCGAGTCACGGAAGAACGACCGCATCATGTGCTGGTCGTCGGCCATCCCTTGCGCAGCGGCCTCGATGACAGCCATCGGCTGGCGCAGGTCGCGGGCGCGCTCGACGGTCGTCACCAGCATCGCCTGGCCGCCGTCGGTCTCCTGGCAGCAGTCGAGCAGATGCAGCGGCTCCACGATCCAGCGCGACGCCTGATGGTCCTCGAGGGTGATCGGCTGGCCGTAGAAGTGCGCCGCCGGGTTGGTCGCTGCGTGCCGACGGTCGGCCACGGCGACACGACCGAAGTCCTCGCTCGTCACGCCGTACTCGTGCATCATCCGCGTCGCGAACATCGCCACCCACGATGCCGGGGTCAGCAGGCCGTGCGGTGACGTCCAGGCGAACTGCGCTTCCTCTGCCGTCGCGCCCGCCGGCCGATCCTGTACGCCGGACCCGAATCGTCGCCCGCTGCGTTCGTTGAACGCGCGGTAACAGATGACGTAGTCGGCGACACCCGACGCGACCGCCATCGCGGCCTGTTGCACGGTCGCGCACGGCGCCCCACCGCCGAAATGGATGCGGCTGAAGTGCGTCAGCTCGGGGATGCCGAGGCCGCGCATGATCTCGCTCTCCGGGTTGGTCTCCATCGTGAACGTGGACAGCCCGTTGACCTCGGCCGGCTCGACCCCGGCGTCGGCGCAAGCCGCCGCACACGCCTCCAAGGCGAGCTGCAGCTCGCTGCGCCCGGAGCTCTTCGAGAACTCGGTCGCACCGATGCCGACGATGGCGGCCTGGCCGGCGTAGGTGTGACGGGTCACGGGGCGAGCTCCAGCTCGACCGTGCCGGTCACGTGCGGGCCGAGCTCATTCGTCGCCTGGACGGCGACCACCGCCCGTCCGGTGTCGGCGTCGACCGTCTGCACCGACCCGGCGAACGTGAGCGGCAGGTAGGGGTAGGCGGGCGCACCGAGACGCACCCGCAACGCGGTCACGACCGCCTCGGGGCCGGTCCAGTCCGTGACATACCGCTCCATCAACCCGAGTGACGTGTTGATGTTGAAGAAGATGTCCTTCGAGCCCTTCTGCAGAGCCAGGTCGCGGTCGTGGTGCACGTCCTGGAAGTCACGGGTGGCAAGCGCCCCGGCGACGATCTGGGTGGGGACGACCGGCAGCACCCACAGCGGGAGCCGGTCGCCGTCCTGGACGGTCGCGGCGCTCAGCGTCTCCTCACGCCGGCGCGGCGTCGCCGGACGGAACTGCGGCACCGAGATCGGGCCGCGGGAGTCAGTGGCGCCTTCGACGAGAGCCGGGTGGCTGTCGAGCCACTCGACCTCGAGCGGCATGCCGATCTGCAGCTGGTCGGCCTCCACACCCACGAGGTCGGCCACGATCCGTGGGCCTTCCTCCAGCTCGACGAGACCCACCGGCAACGGATAGCGGAAGCCGCCGACCTGCGGGTGGTGCACGACGTTGAAGGAGTAGAGCGTGCCGCGCCCCGCCCCGATGGTGTAACCGATGTCGAACGCACCGCACGTCGCGCAACGCGGAGTCGGCGGGAAGAACGTCGCGCCGCACACCTGGCAGCGGGGGATCCGCAGCTCATGCGCGCGGTAGCCGTCGAACAGCGACTGGTTGTCGCGGTTGATGCCCGGCCGCGGCCGCAACGACGGCGCCGGGTCCGGCGCCGGACGCGCACCCTCCATCGACGGCGGCGCCGCGCCGGTGCCGGGCCTGAACTTCAGGATCCGGAAGAGGAGGTCACCGACGTGCTCACCGTCGGCGGTGGTGTAGCGGTGCCGGGTCGTCACGAAGTGACCGATGCCGAGCGCTGTCTTCTTCTCCTCCGACACATCCTCGAGCAGCTGCACGTTCTGCAGCCGGTCGCCGGGGCGCAGATAGCGCGCGATCTCGAGCTCACTGTTGACGGCGACGACACCGACGAAGCCGGCCTCCTCGAGCAGTCGCATCACCTTGCTGCGTGGATCGTCGGCCGGCGCCTTCGCGACCGGCCGGAACCGCGCCTGCGCCGGCAGGCCGGGGCGGTCCCAGATGTCCAGCGTCGCCGGGGGCGCGACCAGGCCGCCGTGCCGGCTCTTCGCCGCCAGGTCCGCGTCGGTGTAGACCGGGTTGCCGTCGCCCATGGCGTCGCACCAGTCGGCAATCGCCGGGGCGCTGACGGGGTGCCGAGCGACCTGCACCGGACCCTGCGCCCCGACGAAACCGCGGAGCCGGGCGAGCAGATCGTCAGCCGACATGGCCGTCGCCCCTCCCGCTCCACCGTGGCTGGCCAATTACGTTCCAGGTCGGTATGAATGTATCTGATGAGGTTTCAGGAAACGGCCGAGGAGCGGGCCCTCCGCCGGGAGCTGCGCGCCTACTTCGCGACGCTGATGGACGCGGAGGAGCGAGCCGGCCTCGGCGCGCCGGGTGAGAACGAGCCGGCCTTCCGCCGCATCGTGCGACGGCTCGGACAGGACGGCTGGCTCGGTGTCGGCTGGCCGACGGAGTACGGCGGGCAGGGCCGGTCCGCGGTCGAGCAGTTCATCATGTTCGACGAGGTGCAGCGGGCCGGCGTCCCGTTCCCGTTCGTGACGATCAACACGGTCGGCCCGACCCTGATGCGCTTCGGGACCGACGAGCAGAAGGCGGCCTACCTGCCGCGCATCCTCGCTGGTGAGCTCAACGTCGCCATCGGCTACACCGAGCCCGGCGCCGGCACCGACCTCGCCTCGCTGCGGACCTCGGCGCGGCTCGACGGCGACGCGTGGGTTATCAACGGCAACAAGGTCTTCACCTCGGGCGCCAACCAGGCCGACCTCGTCTGGTTGGCCTGCCGCACCGATCCGGACCTGCCCAAGCACAAGGGTCTGTCCATGATCATGGTGCCGACCGACTCACCGGGCTTCCGGTGCACCCCGATCGTGACCGTCGGCGACATCGTCACGACGACGACCTACTACGACGACGTGCACGTGCCCGCCACCAACCTGGTGGGCGAGCGCGGCGGCGGCTGGCGGATGATCACGACGCAGCTCAACCACGAACGCGTCGGCCTCGCGGCACTCGGCGGGCCGGCCTGGCGCCTGTGGGGTGAAGTCCGGGCCTGGGCCGACGCCAACGGGACCGCGGATCTGCCGTGGGTGCGCGCCGACCTGGCCGACTGCTATGCCCGGCTCGAAGCGATGAAGCTGCTCAACTGGCAGATGGTCGAGGCGATCGCCGAGGACCGGCTGCAGCCGGCAGAGGCGTCGTCGGCGAAGTTCTACGGCACCGAGACCCACGTCCTCGTCTATCGCAAGCTGCTCACGATCCTGGGTGCCGGCGGTTGGCAGCGGCCGGGGTCGCCGGGTGCGGCGTTGCACGGCCGGGTCGAGCGGATGGGACGGTCCGCCCAGATCAACACGTTCGGCGGCGGGGTCAACGAGATCCAGCGGGAAATCGTCGCCGCGGCCGGCCTCGGCATGAAGCGGACCGCACGATGACAGCCACGCGGGGGCTGCGATGAACTTCGCATTGAACGAGACCCAGGCAGCGGTCCGCGACCTCGCGGCCGAGATCTTCGGGCGGCGGGTCGACGCCACCAGCGTCGAGAAGGCCGAGGGGACCGACGACCGGTTCGACCGCGACCTCTGGACGGCCCTGGCCGAGGCCGGCCTGCTCGGCGTCGGGGTCGCGGAGGCACATGGCGGCCTCGGCTTAGGCGCGGTCGTGACCGCCCTGGTGCTCGAGCAGACCGGGCGAGACGTGGCGCCGGTGCCACTGGTCCCGACGCTGGTTGCGGCCGCGCTCATCACCGCAGTGGGCAGTGACGAGCAACGCCGTGCGTGGCTCGGACGCGTCAGTGCCGGCGCTGCGGTGTTCGCCGTTGCCGCGCCGCAGTCGACTGTCGGCGTCCGCAACGACGGCGGACACCTCAGCGGCGATGTCATCGGCGTTCCGTGGGCGCACGTGGCCGATCGACTGCTGCTGCCGGTCGAGGACCGTGTTTTCCTCCTCGACCCCGCGGCGGCGAGCGTGGTGGCGACCCGCGCAGAGACGACCGCCCGCGAGATCGCCGTCAACTTCGCGCTCGACGGCGTCGCCGCGGAGCAGGTCGGTGCCGACAACGCCGCCCGATCGCTGCGGCTGCTCATGTGCGCGGCCCTCGCCGCCGTGCAAGCCGGAGTGACCGACGCCGCCGTGCGGATGACGGCGGCCTACACCTCCGGCCGCGAGCAGTTCGGCAAGCCGCTGTCGACGTTCCAGGGTGTTGCGCTGAAGGCCGCCGACGCCTACCTCGCCGCGACGGCGATTCGCGCCACGGCACTGCAGGCCGCCTGGTCGTTGGACCAGTCCCGTGACGACGCACTCGCCGACCCCACGCTGGCGGTGCTGACCGCCGCCTGGTGGGCGGCAGAGGGTGGCCAGCAGTGCGTGCACCTCACCCAGCACCTGCACGGCGGGATGGGCGCCGACGTGACCTATCCGGTGCACCGCTATTGCCTGTGGGGCAAGCAGATCGAGCTGACGCTCGGTGGTGCCTCGGCGCTGCTCGCCGTGCTCGGCGACGCCCTCGCCGACCGA
>JAVEEH010000041.1 GCA_030840545.1 Frankiaceae bacterium
AGCGGTGGCCGGCGACGTGCCACAGCAGCTGACCGGTGCGCGCTACGACGTCGCCGACGGCGAGGTGCGTCGTGTCAGATGACAGTGAAGCCGGCGGCCCGCCGCCGCTGGCCGACCCGCGCAGCTCGGCGCGGAAGATGCTCGACCGGGCCCGGCGCAACGTCCCGGCCAAGCGGGCCCGGCGCCCGCGACCGACTGCCCTCGACGAACAAGCGTGGAGTGGCGCCGGCCCGGACGGTCGCGATCCCGCGCGGATCGGCGAGTCCGTCGGGGACCTGGTGCGAGAACGCAAGTGGGACGCGACCCTGCGGGCCGAAGGCATCCTGACCCGGTGGGAGCAGCTCGTCGGTGCGGAGATCTCCGCCCACTGTCGCCCGGAGCGGTTGGCTGACGGCGAGTTGACGTGCGTGGCCGAGTCGAGCGCCTGGGCGACCCAGATCCGGTTGCTGTCGGGGCAGCTGCTGGCCCGCCTGGCGGCCGACCTCGGCCCCGACGTCGTACGCCGGATCCGGGTGCACGGGCCGACCGCACCCGACTGGCGGCACGGTCGGCTGCGGGTGCCCGGCCGCGGGCCGCGGGACACCTACGGGTGACCGGGCCGCTCCCTGGACCGAGCGGCCCGGAGGGCCTCCGAGCTCCTCACCCCGCGTGGGGGGACATTGACCCGGCCTCGGCGGCGCGCCACGCGGGTCCACAGGTGCCCGCGAACACCCTTTCTGACGCCGTTCGACGGTAGACTTCAGAGCACACCCACGCATTCGACGCGCCCTCCCGTGCCGTGCGCGTGCCGACCCTTCGGAGTCCTTGTTGTCCTACGACGCCAAGTCCATCACCGTCCTCGAGGGGCTCGAGGCCGTCCGCAAGCGCCCAGGCATGTACATCGGCTCGACCGGCGAGCGCGGCCTGCACCATCTCGTCTATGAGGTGGTCGACAACGCCGTCGACGAGGCCTTGGCCGGAGAGGCTGACACCATCGTCTGCACGTTGCTCGCCGACGGCGGCGTCCGGGTGACGGACAACGGTCGCGGCATCCCCGTCGACCGGCACCCGGTCGAGAAGCGGCCCGCGGTCGAGGTCGTGCTGACCACTCTGCACGCGGGGGGCAAGTTCGACGGCAAGTCCTACGCCGTGTCCGGCGGCCTGCACGGGGTCGGCGTGTCCGTCGTCAACGCGCTGTCCTCCCGGCTCGACGTCGAGATCATGCGCGACGGTTTCGTCTGGACCCAGACCTACAGCAACGGAGGCAAGTCCTACACCCCGCTGAAGAAGGGCCCGGCGACGAAGTCGACCGGGACGACCGTGACGTTCTGGGCCGACGAGTCGATCTTCGAGACAACGAACTACTCGTTCGAGACGTTGTCTCGCCGGTTACAGGAGATGGCGTTCCTCAACGCCGGTCTGTCGATCACGTTGCGCGACGAGCGCGAGGAGGTGCCCAACGAGGTCGTCTATATCTACAAGGGCGGTCTCGAGGACTTCGTCAAGCACCTCAATGCCACCAAGACGGCAGCGCACGACTCGGTCATCCACTTCTCCAACGATGGCGAGGGCATGGCTCTCGAGGTCGCGATGCAGTGGAACAACACCTACGCCGAGTCGGTCTACACGTTCGCCAACACCATCAACACCCATGAGGGCGGCACCCACGAGGAGGGCTTTCGGGCTGCTCTGACGACCGTGGTCAACAAGTTCGCGCGCGACCAGAAGATCCTCAAGGAAAAGGACGACAACCTCACCGGTGACGACATCCGGGAAGGGCTGACGGCGATCGTGTCGGTCAAGCTTGCCCAGCCACAGTTCGAGGGCCAGACCAAGACCAAGCTCGGCAACACTGAGGCCAAGTCCTTCGTACAGAAGGCCTGCAACGACTGGCTCGGGTCCTGGTTCGAGCGCAACCCCCGCGAGGGCAAGGTCGTCGTGTCGAAGGCCGCGTCGGCGGCGCTCGCCCGCATTGCCGCGCGCAAGGCCCGTGACCTCGCCCGTGGCCGCAAGGGCCTGCTCGAGTCCGCCGGTCTGCCCGGCAAGCTCGCCGACTGCCAGTCGACCAACCCCGAAGAGTGCGAGATCTACGTCGTCGAGGGCGACAGCGCCGGCGGCAGCGCCAAGGGTGGCCGTAACCCCATGAACCAGGCGATCCTGCCCATCCGCGGCAAGATCATCAACGTCGAGAAGGCGCGCATCGACCGGGTCCTGCAGAACACCGAGGTCCAGGCGCTGATCACCGCACTCGGCACCGGCATCCACGACGACTTCGACGTCGACAAGCTGCGCTACCACAAGATCGTGCTGATGGCCGACGCCGATGTCGACGGCCAGCACATCCGCACCCTGCTGCTGACGTTGCTGTTCCGTTTCATGAAGCCACTGATCGAGCTCGGCTACGTCTACCTCGCCCAGCCACCGCTCTACAAGCTGAAGTGGAACAAGCCGCACCCGCCGGACTACGTCTATTCCGACCGCGAGCGCGACGGGCTGATCGCGACCGGCACCGAGGCCGGCAAGAAGCTGCCGAAGGAAGACGGGATCCAGCGCTACAAGGGTCTCGGCGAGATGAACGCCTCGGAGCTGTGGGAGACCACCATGAACCCCGCGAGCCGGGTGCTGCTGCAAGTGACCCTCGACGACGCGGCGACGGCAGACGAGATGTTCTCCGTTCTGATGGGCGAGGACGTCGAGGCCCGCCGCTCGTTCATCACCCGCAACGCCAAGGATGTGCGTTTCCTTGACATCTGACGTCACCGTTCCACCGCCGCCCGGCGGGCGGGTCGAGCCGGTCGGGCTCGAAGTCGAGATGCAGCGCAGCTTCCTCGACTATGCGATGTCCGTCATCGTGTCCCGGGCGCTGCCCGACGTGCGCGACGGGTTGAAGCCGGTGCACCGGCGCGTGCTCTACGCGATGTACGACGGGGGCTACCGCCCCGACCGCGGCTACTCCAAGTGCAGCCGGGTCGTCGGCGACGTCATGGGTCAGTACCACCCGCATGGCGACTCCGCGATCTACGACACGTTGGTGCGGCTCGCCCAGCCCTGGGCGATGCGGCTCCCCCTCGTCGACGGCCAGGGCAACTTCGGCTCGCCGGGCAACGACCCGCCGGCCGCGATGCGCTACTGCTGCGTCGCCGGGACCGGCGTGCGGACAGCCGATGGACGGACGATCCCCATCGAGACGCTGGCGCCCGCTGCGCCGCCGAACTCAGATATCCCGATTGATACCAAGCTGCTCGATCGCAACGGTGACCCGGTCGCAGCGACCATGTTCTTCCACTCGGGCGAACACCCCACGCTGCGGGTGACAACCACGGAGGGTTTCCAGCTCACTGGGACGCACAACCATCCCGTGCTCTGCCTGACCGACGTTGCCGGCGTTCCGACCCTCCTCTGGAAGTTGCTGGAGGAGGTCACCCCGGGCGATCGAGTCGCGTTGTTCCGCGGTCGGGTCGATGCGGCAGCCCATGCGAGCGAGCGGGAGATCGCCACGGCCGTCCTTGCCGGCGCCTGGGTGAGTGAAGGCTTCGTCAGCGTCAACCGGGCGGGGTTCAACAACGTCGCCCGCGAGTTCTTCGAGGCCGTTCTCGGTGCGTTCGACGCTGTCGTGGGCGGACCCCGCTATGTCTACAGCCGCACGATCGCCTCGGGCAGTGTGCTGCACGAGCTGGACGTTCAGAACCTGACGCGATGGAACGACTCGCCCCTGGCAGAGCTGACGGGCAAGAGCGCGGCCAAGCGAGTGCCCCAGTTCGTCTGGAACGGCGGCCCGGCCATCAAGCGGGCGTTCCTTCAGGCGCTTTTCGAGGGTGATGGTTCGTCCTCGCTGCTTCCCAGGGGCACCATCCAGATCAGCTACTCGACTCGGAGTCGTCGACTGGCACGGGACGTCCAGAACTTGTTGCTGGAGTTCGGCGTTGTCAGCCGCCTTTGCACCCACAGCTCCGGCGAGTTCAAGGTCTACATCGGCAACCGGCGCGACGCGCGCTTGTTCGCGAACGAGGTCGGGTTCCTCGGCCGCAAGCAGGTCAAGCTCAGCGCTCAGCTTGCCCAGGTGCCCGTGTCGAGCACGGCGATGTCGACGGACCACGTTCCTTTCTTGGCGGCCTACATCCGGTCACAGGGTGGCCGAAGTCGGACGGACCGCGAGTGGCTGCACAAGCACAATGTTGACCGCGTCGAGAGGTGGGAACGCGACCGAGACCTCCTGCACGCCCGCATTGGCAAGCGCGAGGTGCTTGACGTCGTCGAGCCGCTTGTTGACGGTCGCTATTACTTCGCCGAGGTGGCCTCAGTCGAGGACGCCGGGATACAGCCCGTCTACTCCGTTCGGGTCGACAGCGACGATCACTCGTTCCTGACCGACGGTTTCGTCAGCCACAACACTGAGTGCCGGCTGACACCGGTCGCGATGGAGATGCTGCGCGACATCGACCAGGAGACGGTCGACTTCTCCCCGAACTACGACGGGCGCTCGCAGGAGCCCAACGTCCTGCCCAGCCGCTTCCCCAACCTGCTGGTCAACGGCGCCGCCGGCATCGCGGTCGGCATGGCGACCAACATCCCGCCGCACAACCTGCTCGAGGTCGGCGAGGCGGTGCAGTGGTATCTGCAGAACCCGAACGCCGGCGATGACGAGTTGCTCGAGGCGTGTGTCGAGCGCATCAAGGGCCCGGACTTCCCGACCGGGGCGCTGATCGTCGGCCGGGACGGCATCGACGCGGCGCTCCGCACGGGCCGCGGCTCGGTGCGGATGCGAGCGATCATCGAGGTCGAGGAGGACGCCCGCGGGCGCCAGCAGCTCGTCGTGACCGAGCTGCCCTACCAGGTCAACCCGGACGCCCTCGCCGAAAAGATCGCCGACCTGGTCCGCGACGGCAAGGTCGGCGGCATCGCCGACGTCAAGGACGAGTCGAGCGCCCGCACCGGCCAGCGACTGGTGATCGTGCTCAAGCGTGACGCCATCGCCAAGGTCGTCCTCAACAACCTCTACAAGCACACCCAGCTGCAGGACTCCTTCGGCGTCAACATGCTGGCACTCGTCGACGGCGTTCCCCGCACGCTCAACGTCGGTCAGATGGTGCGGCACTACGTCGCGCACCAGGTCGAGATCATCGTCCGGCGGACCGAGTATCGGCTGCGCAAGGCGCAGGAGCGCGCTCACATCCTGGTGGCGCTGCTCAAGGCGCAGGACCGCATCGACGAGGTCATTGCGCTCATCCGCGCGAGCGAGTCGGCGGACGCCGCGCGCACCGGCCTGATGGCGCTGCTCGACATCGACGAGATCCAGGCGACCGCGATCCTCGACATGCAGCTGCGCCGGCTGGCCGCGTTGGAGCGGCAGCGCCTGCAGAGCGAGTACGACGAGCTGATGGCTGAGATCGCCGACTACGAAGCCATTCTCGCGAGCGAGGAGCGGCAGCGGTCGATCATCGCCGAGGAGCTCGGCGAGATCACGTCGAAGTTCGGCAACGAGCGCCGGTCACGCATCGTCGCCTACGAGGGCGACATGAGCCTCGAAGACCTCATCGCCGAGGAGGACGTGGTCGTCACGATCACCCACGGCGGCTACGCCAAGCGCACCAAGACCGACCTCTACCGCTCGCAGCGGCGCGGCGGCAAGGGCGTGCAGGGCGCGGCGCTCAAGCAGGACGACATCGTCGACCACTTCTTCGTGACGACGACGCACCACTGGATCCTGTTCTTCACCAACAAGGGCCGGGTCTACCGGGCCAAGGCGCACGAGCTGCAAGAGGCCAACCGCACCGCCCGCGGTCAGCACGTCGCCAACGTGCTCGGCTTCCAGCCGGACGAGCGCATTGCCCAGGTGATGACCATCAAGGACTACACCGCGGCTCCCTACCTGGTGTTGGCGACGAAGTTCGGCCTGGTGAAGAAGACTGCGCTGACCGACTTCGACTCCAACCGCTCGGGTGGCGTCATCGCCATCAACCTGCGCGAGGGTGACGAGCTGATCTCGGCGGCGCTGATGTCCGGCGACGACGATCTGCTGCTCGTGAGCCGCAAGGCGATGTCGATCCGCTTCCATGGCGACGACGAGACGCTGCGCCCGATGGGCCGGCAGACGTCCGGAGTCATCGGCATGCGGTTCGCCGAGGGCGACGAGCTGCTCTCGATGGACGTCGTGGTGAAGGGGTGGGACGAAGGCGAGGTCGACCTCCTCGTCGCGACCGACGGCGGGTTCGCCAAGCGCACCCGGGTCCGCGAGTACAGCCCACAGGGGCGCGGTGGCAGGGGAGTGTTCACCGCCAAGATCGTGTCCACTCGCGGTCAGCTCGTCGGTGCCCTCGTCGTCCGGCCCGAGGACGAGGTGTTCGCGATCCGCTCCGACGGCGGAGTCATCCGGACGACCGCTGGTGAGGTTCGCCGCACGGGGCGGCAGACTATGGGTGTGCGACTGATCAACCTGCCGGCTGACCAATCGGTGGTGGCGATCGCCCGCAATGCCGAGCCCGAGCCGGAGGCCGACGAGTCGTGAGCATCGGCCCGGAGCCGCCGCCGCGGCGGGCAACCGACAGCGACGGCGAGTCCGGGAGCGGCTGGCCGGGTGCCGGCGGCCCGTCCTACCGGCCGCCCGGACAGCTGCCCGGGCAACTCCCCGGGCCTCCGGTGGCCCCGCGTTCGCAGCCGCCCGCGGAGCCCCCGACGGTGACCCAACCGGTGACCCAACCGGTGACCCGACCGGTCGGCCAGCCGCCGGCGCAACCACCGGTCCCGGAGACCGGGCAACGTCCTCCTGCCGCCGGCACGAAGTCGGCCCCGACCCGGCCGGTCTCTGTCGGCCCGACCAGCGGTCGTCGCGGCGGGCGCCGGGCGCGCCTGACGGTGAAGCGCATCGACCCGTGGTCGACGTTGAAGTTCTCGTTCGTCTACTCGCTGGCCGGCCTGGTCGTGCTTCTCGTGGCCGTCATCGCGCTCTACGCGATCGTCGACGCGATGGGCGTGATCGACTCGATTCGCACCTTCTTGCACGACGTCGAGGGCAACAAGTCCGGCGGTGGCATCGCCGCCTGGCTCGGCTTCGGTCGGGTGATGACGATCGCGCTCGTCATCGGCAGCGTCAACGTCATCCTGTTCACGGCGTTCGCGACACTCACCGCGTTCGTCTACAACGTCTGCACCGACCTTGTCGGCGGCATCGAGGTCACCCTCGCCGACCGGAGCTGACCCGCGCGGTTGAGGTAACCTCGTCGGGCGTCCGGGGGCCTGTAGCTCAGCTCGGTTAGAGCGCTTCCCTGATAAGGAAGAGGTCGATGGTTCAAGTCCATCCAGGCCCACTTCTCCCACCCGCAACGATCCGAGGACGCGCATGAGACGCCTTGCTGTCATCGCGGCCGCCGCCACCGCCGTCCTCGCCGCGCTGCGTTCCTGGCGGACGCGGCGAGCCGACGCCGAGCTGTGGGAAGAAGCCACGTCGACCCGGGACCTACGCTAGAGCGGCATCGACGACCCGGGGCTGTGGCGCAGCTGGTAGCGCACCTGGTTTGCAACCAGGGGGTCAGGGGTTCGAGTCCCCTCAGCTCCACGAGATGCGGCGCGTCAGCCAACGGCCAGGCGGAACCAGACGGACTTGCCGTCGGTTTCCTGCTGGACGCCCCATTCGTCGGCGAGAGTCTCGATGAGCAGCAGGCCGCGCCCGGCACCGATCGCTCCGGCCGGACCGATGTGCATCGTCTGGTGCCTCTCGTCGACGTCGGCCGGCCGGTCCTGCGCCTGAGCGAGGAGCTGGTCGATGTCGGCAAGCAGGTCGACGCGCTGGCTGCGCGGCATCGGTGGCCGCGGGTCGTGGTCATGCACTTCCACCGTGAGCTCGGCGCCGTCGACTGTCATCGAGACGCCCAACGAGGTGCGCGCGTGCAGCACCCCGTTGGTGACGAGCTCTGACGTGAGCAGCCGGAGCGTGTCGGCATACTCGGCCAGACCCCACCGCTGCACCGTCGAGGTCACGAAGTCACGCGCTCGTCGGGGGGCCAGCGGGTCGGGGTCCAGGTCGAGGCTTGCGTGCCGACCGGCCATGCCCAGGAGCCTCGGCTCAGCCGGGGCCGGGGGAGGAGCCCGGCGACGACGACCCGTTCGTCCCCGCGCCGGTCGCTGCCGTGGCGTCGCCGTCGGTCTTGGCGTGCTGCGGCCCCGGGAACGGAGTCGGCGTGGTCTGCGTCGGCTGCGGCCGCCGGATGATGCCGGCCGCTACGCCGGCCGCGGCGCCGGCGAGCAGGCAGGCCACCGCGGTGGGCCAGCGACGCACCCTCTGCGGCCGGTCACCCCGCAGGGCGAGCAGCGCGGCGGCGGCCCGGTCCTTCGCCTCCGCCCGTGCCGGGGCCGAGGTCTCGCGCGCCGTCTCGGCCGCGGCTATGACGGCGGGCACGACGTCGTTGCGCAGCCGCTCCCGGGCCGTGTCGACCGCCGGTCCGAACCGCTCGACGGCCGGGGTCAGGCGGACTCGCGCCTCCTCGAGGACCGGCGTGACGCGGGCGGTCGCGCTGTCGACGTAGGGGATGACGACCTCGCGGGCCGCCGACAGCCGGGGCGCGAGCGCGTCCCGGGTCGTCTCCCAGGTGTCGGCGAGGCGGTCCTTCGTGATCTCGACGTCAGGCTTGTGGCGTAACACGGTCGACCTCCGGAGCGGCGGGTTCTCCGGGGGACGTTCCCAGCCCTGAGCGTCGGCAACCTCCGTGCGAGGATGGCGTGCTCAACCGAGCCTGACCCATCGACCTTGAGGAGACCCGTGGGCGAGGATCTCTACGCCACTCTGTCGACGACCGAGGGCGACATCCGCCTCAAGCTGTTCCCGAACCATGCGCCCAAGACAGTGGCCAACTTCGTCGAGCTGGCCGAGGGCGCCCGGGAGTGGACCGACCCCCGCACCGGGGACCGCACGAAGGACCCGCTCTACAACGGAACCGTCTTCCACCGCGTGATCAGCGGGTTCATGATCCAGGGCGGCGACCCTTTGGGTACCGGCACCGGCGGGCCCGGCTATCGCTTCAACGACGAGTTGCACCCCGAGCTGGCCTTCACCCGTCCCTACCTGCTGGCGATGGCCAACGCCGGCCCCGGCACCAACGGGTCGCAGTTCTTCGTGACCGTCGGTGCGACGCAGTGGCTGACGGGCAAGCACACGATCTTCGGCGAGGTGGCCGATGCAGAGAGCCGAGCGGTCGTCGACGCCATCGCGGCTGTGCCGACCAAGGCGCAGGACCGCCCGGCCACGGACGTCGTCATCGAGAAGGTGACGATCGAGCGGGTGCCTGCCTGAGTGACGTCACCTGACGACGGCGGGCCGGCCGACCCTTCGACCGCGAACGGCGGCGAGCAGCTGCGCTGCTACCGCCACCCCGACCGCGAGACCGGCGTCCGCTGCACCCGTTGCGAGCGCCCGATCTGCCCGCAGTGCATGATCCCCGCCTCGGTCGGCTTCCAGTGTCCCGAGTGCGTGGCCGAGGGGCGCAAGACGATCCGGCCGGTCAAGACCGTCTACGGCGGGACGGTTCGGCGCGGCGGGATCGACGCGACCCGCGTGCTCATCGGCGTCAACGTCGCAATGTTCATCATCACCGCGGCCAGCGGTGGTGGCCTCGTCTCAGGCGGGGGCACCTCGTCGATCTACGACCGGTTCGCCCTCCGGCCCCCGCAGGTGGCGAACGGCGAGTCGTACCGGCTGTTCTCCTCGATGTTCCTGCACTTCGGTTTCCTCCACATCGCGTTCAACATGTGGGCGCTCTACGTGATCGGGACACCGCTGGAGCGTCTGCTCGGCCGGCTGCGCTTCCTTGCCCTCTATCTCCTCGCTGGGCTCGGCGGCGGGCTGCTGTCCTTCGCCTTCGGCCCGGTCGACGAGTTCGCGGCGGGCGCCTCCGGCGCGATTTTCGGGCTCTTCGGCGCGTTCTATGTCATCAACCGGCAGCGCGGGCTGGAGACCGGTCCGATCGTCGGCCTCATCGCGATCAACCTGGTCTTCTCGTTCACGTTCTCCGGCATTGACTGGCGCGGCCACGTAGGGGGCCTGATCGTCGGCTCGCTGGTCGCCGCCGCGTTCGTGCTCGTCCCGACCGGTCCTAACCGAAACCGGCTGCAGGCGGCGACGTGCGTGGTGATCGCTCTCGCGCTGGCGGGGTCCGGCTTAGCCGCCACCCATCATGTGAAGCGGGAGTGTGCGACGACGCCCTCGGCGCGGATCGCCGCATACTGCGCCAGCGCGGGTCTGCCGACGCCCTAGCCGGGAATCAGCCCGACTAGAACGGCGTTCTGTTTGCGTCGTACCATCGGGAGAACGTCTGCGACTCGGAGGAAGCTCATGCGTGACGCCGTCATCGTCGATGCAGTCCGGACCCCGGTGGGTCGTCGTAACGGTGCCTACAAGGACGTGCACCCCGTCGACCTGTCGGCGCACATCCTGGGCGCCCTCGTCGAGCGCACGGGCATCGACCCGGCCGTCGTCGAGGACGTGATCTGGGGCACGGTCAGCCAGGTCGGCGAGCAGGCACTCAACGTCGCCCGCAACGCGGTTCTCGGCGCGGGCTGGCCGGAGTCGGTGCCGGGCACGACCGTGGACCGCCAGTGCGGATCCAGCCAGCAGGCGGTGCACTTCGCCGCGGCTGGTGTGCTGTCCGGCCAGTACGACGTGGCTGTCGCGGGAGGTGTCGAGGTCATGAC